>JAHFOH010000233.1 GCA_023266955.1 Nitrososphaerota archaeon | reverse complement strand
ACCTTACCGACTCCCCATTGCACGGCAGTTCTTTTTGAATTCTGTAGGTTTTCAAACAGGAATTGCATCACTGTCCGACCCCCCTCTAGGGGTCAATTCCACACACACATAATTGCTTAAAGCCTGTATCTCTAACTAATCTTGTGCCCGAATGTTTCATCGCGAAGTTGAGTGAGCCATAGCATGAACGGAGTTCCTCCTGTTCCCTTTGGATTAGTCACCTTCGTATGAATGTAGGTCTCAGCTAATCCTAGATGCTCGGTTCGGAAGGCAGCAAGTGCTTCCAAGCAAGAATTGTACGCTTCCACAAGACTCCTATCCTTAGAATTCATCACATAATCACGTACTGAGGGCCCATTCTCGATGGCCGTAATGAATTCCCTATGCAGTTTAGGCATATACCCCCTCATAATTGCAATATAGTCCGTTAGTTGTGTTGGTTGATGCCTGACGCCAAGAGCACCGTCGAAACAGGGAATAATGGAGCTTTGGGCAGCAGTCTCCCCAGCAAAACTCTGAGGCTTCGAGTTGAAAGCTTCCACTCCTTCATAGACAACTCCCTCAAAACTAGCCAGGTACGGTCTGAAAGATTTGAAATAGAGGTTAGGATCATTCCCTTCGTACATTCTGTGTAACGTCGCCGTCATTGCACCCAAATTCGCGGCCATAATGTCTAGAGAATCCTTGACTAACCCCCGCTTATGATCCACCACCGCCTTCTGCGCAAGGCCAATAGCCTGAATCGCGCCCGCAGCTTCCCGCTCCACCTCAATGTGAACGATTATGAACCAAGGTTCATCAGGAATGTCCACAAAGGTCTGGAGAACCTCAAGATTCTCCACAACAATCGGCCTGTTCCTGTCCTTTCTCCGCCAATTGTTAAGAGCGTAAACATCGTATGATAGAACGGGACTCATATCTAGACGCTTCGACAACTCATACAGTGGCACCGCTACACCCCTCGGAATCTTCCTAGCGGGTTTTTCAACGGTCGAATGCACGTAAGCATGTGCCAAGAAAGCATAGATCATACGTGCACGTAGCAATTCCCGACCAAATAACCCAGTAACATCAACAGAACCCAGCCCCTCAACAGTGGCTCCCAATCTTCCGGATTCCAGAAGTTCAGGAAGCTGCTTCCCAAGCTCGTCGAGGAAGGTGAACCCTCTTGGTAGAGATGTCAAAGGATCTTCAGGAGGTAGAAAACCTGTCTCAGGGTCCACGTCGAATTTCTTGGAATCTGCAATAGGCATCTGTCCTGAATCAACCATCGACGAACCACTAAGCTGTCTGTTAAGGACGATTTAAAATTTCAATCTGTCAAAAGGCGGGTTGACAGCATTCGGTCTTTAGGGTCCGCTGACTATTCTGATCAAGCCTGGTAAGCTAGTCAGAATATAGTCGGGCGCTTCTTTTAGAATCTTCGATGCCGAGTCTGGGCGAACTAACGTCGCCACCTTCACGCCGGCATCCCTTGCAGCTAGCACGTCAACGTAAGAGTCACCAACGTACAAAGCATCAGTGGGGTTCATCCTCAACCTGTCCAATGCTACCCGTATACCTTCTCCTTCGGGTTTCATCCTCCGTACATCAGCTCTCGTTATCACCAGCGTGAAGTACTTCCTGAAGCCAAACTTCTTCAGTATCATATTTGTTGGTTTCACCCCGTTGTTAGTGACTAAAGCAAGCTTGAAGCCCTTGCCAACAAGATGATTCAGAGCAGACCTAGCGCCCCATAGCGGCTTCGTAAGCCCAATAGCTCGTATCTCAAATTCAGTAAATATTTGGTCGAACCGACTCCAAACGTCACCATAAGACTCTTCCCCGCGTCTCCTGTGAAGCTGCACAGCAGCTTTGTCCAATATTGCTTGAGTAGGTTCATCGGGAGACATAGCTGACGTGTCGAAGCTAAGACCATGCAAATCCTCAATGACCGCCCGCTTTGCATCAGAAACCTGAAAACGAAGTTCACAGAGTGTTCCATCCAAATCAAATATTACAGCTTTGAATCCCATCTAAGACAAACCCGGGGGGAACTAGAGATACTTTAGCTTAGGAAACTTCTTCATAGCTACACTCAGATCGAGTATTGAGAGGACTTCCTGCCTCGTTAGACTCCCAGTCGCTACATAGATTGCCAGTCGTCAGTCCGCCTCCACATAGTCACTTATGGACTTCTGAATTGCCTGTAAGGGAGTGGCTTCAAAGCCCATTTTCTTCAGGTGGGCTGCGAATTCGCTGCAAAAGCCGTGGACTGTATAGATTCTTTCGGGGTCACACTGTCTGACTAAATTCACTAGGTCGACGAAGTCACAGTGGTCGCTGAGGGGGAAGCAGTAGTCAACACCCATCGCGTGCTTGTACCCTTCTCCTACCCCCCATCCTGTGAAGGCCGCGGTAACG
>JAHFOH010000072.1:4173-6966 GCA_023266955.1 Nitrososphaerota archaeon | reverse complement strand
GCGACTGCGTTTGTAGGATCTTATCCGCCAATTGCTCCCATATCTTTACGCCGACCCTTCCAGAATGAACTCTATAGTCTCCTCGAGTTCCGATGGTGACATGAACTTCACATCCCTGATCCGTTTCGAACGGCATAGTCTTGTTGCTCCTGACCAAAACTGGGTGAGCGGTAGGAAGAGACACGCCCAGTGAAGACAATCTTCCTTCCTTCGCCTTGACCGTCGCAGGACCCTTAACTAGAAGCACTTCACCCCGTTCAATAGTCACCAGCCTGCCAAGCAACAGCCGTCACAAACTGGTGGCTTTCGATTAAAGATGTTCTACCTGACGTACCGCGTCGCTATCTCCAGAACTCTCTCAACAACCTCTTGGGCAGTTGAACCGAAAAGATATGTGATAGGTTCCAATCCAGGGCCACCTTTATCGACGATAACAGGAGGACTTTTTCCAAGCCTTTCTAGTGCAACGTGAAAAGCCTCTACAACGATGTCGCCGGATGTGTACTTCAACTTACTTTTGTCAGCAGTTATCCCGACCTGCAGCCTCATCGCCTGCACGATTCTGTTCACTTTCCCATCATACTTGATGTTGACAGCAGCTCTGAAGGACGCATTGAATCGTCTAGCCGTCAACAGCATCTGCGCCATATGACGTGACACGCCAAATTCAGGCCTCGTAGTGGCCTTGGCCCGGTCGTGAACCTTCACGATTCGACCCGGCACACCTGCAATATCCGTCTCCTCCTTTGCTTTATCAGCCGCAAGGACCATGTTGACTCCTACGTGCGGCATTATCGCCATAAAATTCGGAGATGCTTCTATTCTTCGAATCGCCTCATCCAAGTCTGCGAGGACCAGATTTCGTGCAACGTCAATCTTAGGAGTCCCGAAAAGTCTCTGGCAAATTTCACATGCTGATGATACTGTTAAACTGGCCACATGACTATGCCTGATCTTTCCGCTAACCATTAAACTCCTCCAGAGAGTGTAAAGGGTAAAGACTGCATCAACCGGGCTTCTCATCACCTCCTCAGAAAGGAGCTTGACATATCTCTCAAGCATTGACCTGTCCACTCCAAGACTCTCCAACCTCCTCAAGTAAAGATCCCGCTCATTGGAAAGGTATTGGCTCACCGATGCCTGGGTGACGGACAAAGCGGCTGCAACTTTGCCCTGACTCACTCCTTTCTCACTTAGCTCATGCGCCAGAAGTCCTCTGACAGCGGGTAGGAAAGAATCAACCATCACTTCACACGGCGGTTTCATTAAGGCTATAAGTCGCTTATGAATCGACTTATAAGGATGCGGACCTACTAACCGCAGAAATGACGCAGGTTCAGGCTCAGGCTCTTCATGTAGTGAGACCGAAAGTCTCCACCAGAATCCTGGCAGAGGCGGCACTTTTGGTGGCGCTTTCATCGGTGTTATATTATCTCAAACTATACACTTTCCCTCAAGGTGGATCAATTACTCTCGGCGGGATGATCCCCGTTCTATTGTTCGCTCTAAGAAGAGGGCCCAGAGTGGGGATTATAGCGGGCGCAATCTTTGGATTTGTAGTCCTCTATCAAGAGCCGTTCATCTACAATCCAGTCCAAGTATTATTGGATTATCCACTTGCATTCGGAGCGCTAGGCTTAGCTGGATTCTTTAGCAAGAATCCAATCGTCGGAGTTGGTGCAGGGATCTTCGGCCGCTTCGTCGCTCACTTCTTATCCGGAGTAATCTTCTTCGCCTCCTTTGCTCCACCGGGGACACCTGCCACTGTTTACTCAGCAATCTACAACGGGAGTTACCTTAGCGTAGAACTCATCGTAAGTGCAGCTGTAATGTTCATATTATTGAAAAGACGTATCCTCAAAATCTATTTGTAATCGAATTATGGCATCTAACGACGAATTTCAATGATGGGGTTATCATCAGATGTCTTGCCAGGCCACATGAATTAGAAATTAGTTTCTTCCAACTAGGAGTGTTCTTTTAGGTCTAAGATACACTAACTGGGTTAGTGGCTATGCCGGAATTAGGCAAAATGCATCCACGAGTACTGAAAAGTATGGTCTACAAGAATCTTGGCGCTTACAAAAGCGAGGTTCTTGTCGGCCCACGATTTGGCCTGGATAACGCGGTGGTAAGAGTAGCTGGTGGACAGGTTATGGTCGTAACTACAGATCCGCTCTCCTTCATTCCCTCTCTCGGACCAAAAGATTCCGCTTGGATGTCTGTGCATTTACTAGCCTCAGACATTTCCACGAGTGGTTTCCCTGTGTCGTACGCTGTCCTTGACTTCAACCTACCACCTCGTATGACGGACAGTCAATTCGGCAAATACTGGAAGGGTCTGCATACGGAATGCAAAAAACTCGGCATTGGGATAATCGGAGGACATACTGGTCGGTTTCAAGGCTGCGACTATAGTATTATCGGAGGAGCGGCCTTCTTAGCTTTCGGACCTGAAGAACGATATCTATCATCCAACATGGTTCATGTCGGAGACTCACTGCTTGTCACGAAAGGGGCAGCCATATCAGCCTCAGCAATTCTTTCACGAGTATTTCCACAGACGGTAAATAGAGAGTACGGAGAACCCTTTCTGAAAAAGGCCCAAGACCTATTCTATAGAATAACTACGGTTGAAGATGCGCTGACACTGGCCTCCTTGGGTGTCAGAGAGGACGGGGTATCTTCAATGCACGATGCTACTGAAGGTGGAGTGTTCGGAGCCATTTACGAGATGCTCACCGCATCAAATGTCGGTGGTCAGATCCAAAGTGAGGCTATAATTTTATCAGA
>JAHFOH010000072.1:0-4073 GCA_023266955.1 Nitrososphaerota archaeon | reverse complement strand
AGAGATACTATTGCGCTCTCTCTATGCTCGACTTCATATCCAAAGGATCCCGATTTTGGAATGATGTATGTCGCTCCTGGAGCTGCGAATATGAGCCTCCCTCCAGTGACGGTAGCGAAGAGGACTGCCATCACCAATCCCATTGGTGAAAGTCTGAATTCAGCCCAGTAACCAAACTTCTGAGCTACGAACTTATGAGCTAATTCATGTAAGATGAAGCCCAGTCCGACCGTTAATAATGAGATAGCAAAGAAGAGCGGAAGCTCACGGGGGGCAGAGAAAACTTTGCCGACCGAGAAAGCGAATCCTAGCACGGCCCATGATAGCGTCAAATGGAAGAGTTCTGTGCGTCCTATCACTATTTTCGGCCCTTACCTTTTAAGGTAGCACTTGGGTCTTTATACTTTCACTGTACGTATCAGAAAAAAGTAATCTATGATGAATCCTCAGGCGACACTGTAAATCTTTTGCCTCGGATCTCTTAGCAGCGCCTTCCTCTTAACCAGGCCCTTCTCTAATAGGATGGATAAGGCTAGTCTAGCAGTTCTTTCAGGAAGAAGGGTCTTTTTCACCAGCTCTCTTTGACCAAGTGGTCCCTCATATTCCAGCGTCTTTAGAACCAGTTTAGCACTGGGAGGCATCTTCAGAAGCTCTTCCGCAAGCTTCACCTTCTTAGCCATTCTATCTATGGTTGGCGAGGTTGTCGGAAGTCTAACGAGTCGAGCCGGGATTGGGAACTTTGAGACTTGGAGCGCGTCCTTTAGCCTACTCCTAGAGGTTCCGTCAACCACAACTTCACATTCATACCTACTTGTTATCTCACTAACTCGAATAATGGAGGAGTCCTGCACGACTAAGGGCCTTCGAGTCACATCGGCGGAGTTGACCGGTACGACCACGAAAACCTCCGCCCCCGCGTGAACCATCGGGCCTCCCGCTGACATGGCGTACGCTGTAGATCCCGTCGGCGTCGTTATAATTACGCCATCACTATAGTCTCTCCAAACATTCTCCCCATCTATCGAGAGAAGATATTCCACGAAAGTAGCCGTTCGTGACGGAAAGATGGCGGCTTCATTAAGGGCGGGAGGCAAGTCTTCACCATCCGCCTTTACCGCTAACCTTGCTGCCTCCTCGATTCTGTAGTCTTTTCTATTGAAGCGATCTATCGCTTCTCGAAAATCCGATAGACCGACTTCCGTAAGAAATGTTCCTCCTTCTCCTTCATTTACACCCAAGACTGGAACGTTGCCCGCGCCTAGACCATGCATTGCCCTGAGTACCTCACCATCACTTCCTACCACAGCGACCAGGTCAAATTCGCCCACTCGTAAGTCGCTGACCATCTTAACAAGGTCGTAGGAGATTTCAAATTCCTTTAGTATCTCAACAATACGTGTTTTAGTCTTCTCCAGCATTCTCTTGTAGACCACTAGTATTTTCAAGTTAGACTCTGGCAAGAATTTCCAACGTAGTGGAGACTATTTCATTTTTTGCCTAAACCTCAAGTCTTAATCAAAGGATTCGGTGACGTTCATGAAGAGACAAGAAGAGGCATCGGGTGAACATATGGCGCAAACCGTCGAACAGGTGCTGGCCGCGAGAGGCATGACGCGCTTCCACCGCAGCGTCGTGGCGATCACCGGCTTCGCGTGGACTTTTGTAGCTATGGAAATCCTTCTCGTTTCCTTCACTCTGCCAGTCTTCCAAAGTCTTTGGGGGTTGAGTGGCTTCAGTCTTGGACTTATCGGTGCTGCCGCCCTCCTTGGGTCCTTTGTAGGTAGCCTCATATGGGGGCGTCTCGCAGATCGCATCGGTCGCCGCCCCATCTTCCAGAGCGTGGTGCTCTGGTACAGCGTCTTCACTGCCCTTACAGCGACCGCTTGGGATCCTTACTCCCTCTTTGCCTTCCGCTTCCTAGCCGGTCTAGGTCTTGGTGGCATGCTAGTGGTAGATCCCGCACTTTTGACTGAGTATCTGCCTCCTCAAGCGCGCGGCCGCTTCCTAGTCTTTCTCGACTTTTTCTGGCCCATAGGTTTTGTAGTCGCAATCGGGTTATCGTACTACTTCCTGGAACTGTTGGCAGGGGCATGGCGCCTCCTGTTCGTTGCTGCTGCATTCCCTGCCTTCATAGCATTTGTCGCCCGGCGCTTTATCCCCGAGAGCCCCTATTTCTTGGCTAGGAAGGGGCGTATGGACGAGGCAGCGGACGTGCTTACGCGAGCCACTGGCCGTCCTGTGGATGTCGCCAGCATCGAAAGACCGTCAGATGATATCAAAGGCCATTTGGCGGAGTTGTTCAGAGGCGGTCTGCGACGCTCCTCTATTGTCATCGTCGTGACGTGGATAGCGTTGAACTTTAGTTACTACGGTCTCTTCCTCTGGCTCCCCTCCGCTCTCAAGGGCATTCATCTTGGTAATATCTACCTCTACCTGCTATTCTCAGCGCTCGCCCAGTTCCCTGGCTACCTCACCTCGATGAGGCTTGTGGAGTCCTGGGGGCGCAAGCGGACCCTAGCAGCTTTCCTAATACTGGGTGGCCTTTCAGGCTACATCTTGGCCACAGCCACCACATATGAAAACCTCCTGTTCGGCCTCTTCTTCGTCAGCTTCTTCAACCTCGGCGCCTGGGGCGCAGTCTACCCCTTCACCTCTGAAACTTTCCCCACCGCCTTGCGAGCAACAGGCTTCGGCCTTGCAGAGGGTGTCGGCAAAATCACGGCTATCTTAGGACCAACGGTCTTCGGGTTCTTGCTCGATCTTACCGGCTCCCTCTTGGCTCCCTTGACTACCATCGCAGTTGTAATGGCTGTTGGCGGCGTTGTGGCCGCAACACTGGGTCGGGAAACCAAGGGGAAGCCCTTGGCGTAGACACTGAGTCAACATCATCTGAAAAAGAATCCTTTTTTCTCCTGGACCGTAGTTTCGAAGGATCAATCAACATAGATTTGCAATAGATTGATTGAATTATGGGTTACCAACTGTCTAGCATTCAGCATACTCGTTGCTATCGATTGCTATCCAATACTAGCAAATTCCTAAAATGCAGGGAGCGTGGTTAGTTTCTTACCTCATAAAAAAATTCATGGCAAACAACAAACTAGATTACGGATACTTTGAATCTCGTAAGTTTTCGAACAGGAATCGCATCAGTGTTCGACCTAGACGGATACTACCACACAATGGATGTTTCGTCAGGCGTTAACAATCTTGAATACAATGCAAGAATCAAGAGCCCTGCCCCGAGACGCAAAATCGAGGGACTGTTCAAAGCCTCGGTAAACGCCCGCCGTGTGTACAACACCTTCCTCAAGCCGCCTAAGATTGAGACCAGATTAGAAATCATCTAGGAGGCTAACAGTGAGCAATCTCCTGAGGAACTGAAGCTTCTGACGCGAATCTCTTTCACGCTGGAACAGAACGCCTGTGAGTCAGGTATGAAATTCGGTCTCGTCTTCTGTGATCAAATTCTCAACCCGGAGTATTTGGGCCAAGCGTACTGGGATATGGTGGAGCAGGTCCTTCTCGCTGCAAGACGACCAAGGGAATCTGGTCAAGACTGGAGAGAGGAGCTACGAGGAATTCCTAGAGATTCTTCAAAGTCGCTTCATCATGGGTGATCCGGATACTGTGATTGTAGAGATAGAGAGGTATCACCGAGAGCTAGAGATAACGGAGCTCATTTTCCGTATTCACTTCCCCGACATGCCCCAGAACAAGGTCCTGAAGGCGATAACGCCACTCGGTAAGAAGGTCATGCCTTACTTCTCGAAACAATAACACGTTAGAAACTCCCTCACCTTCAGCAAGTGAGGGTCATCCTTGTAGCAAGGCGCTTTCAGCCTTATGCTGGTCGCGGCGATTATGCAAGTACAGTCTCGGCATAAGCACAGTAATTGCACCCTTGCGTGCGCCTTCTCTGGAACACGAAATCATTATATTTTGCACTAGTGGTTTGCTTTTGAATTGAAGTTTGTAGATCTCTCCCAGGAGATTGCTCATAAGGATAAATTTGGTCAGCATCCCCTCCATCCTACGCCTTACATCTTTCCGTACATAACGCACGAGGAGTC
>JAHFOH010000071.1:1999-6966 GCA_023266955.1 Nitrososphaerota archaeon | reverse complement strand
GAACTAGGTCCAATAAAGGATTGGGGCTTGGAACTTGAAGGCAGATCTATCGTGGTGAACGGTCGGATGGAAACGAATCTACCAAGGATCTACGCCGCAGGGGATATCATCACACAGCCGGACGCGGCCAAGCTTAATCTGATAGCAACGGGTTTTTCTCAAGCTGCAATAGCGGTGAATCTTGCAAAGAAATCCCTCGATCCTACGGCACCTACATTCGAGCACAGCAGCGAGAAGATCAAGAGTTAGTCAGCTGGCTTTTCGACTTCGCGTGTTCTGACGGCTCCCTTCAAAGTGTCGCCGATTAGTGATCTCTGTGTGATAAGGCCTACGGGATAGTCGTTGTCTACGACAAGGAGCCTCCTGAAATTACGCCTCTCCATAACCTCCAACGCCTTGCGAAGTGGTGTCTCGGGTGTGACGGTCACTACAGGCGAGGACATTATTTTCCGGACGAGCACGTGGGCCGGGGGAAGGTCCTCTGCGGTTATCTTGTACAGCATGTCTCTTTCGGTAACTATTCCAGCGGGTTTTCCCTCCACGGTCACTATCAGGCTCCCTACGTTATGCTGCTTCATCATCTTAGCAGCTTCCCATACATTCTCATTCGCATCTATTAGGTAGACTTCCTTCCTCATGTATTTGCTGACCGGTTGATCGAGAGAAGTCTTGAATTCAAACCATTCGAGCCAAAAAGAATCCTGCGTAGAGCACGAGGGGCAGACGTCAGGAGGTGTCTCCCCTTCAAAGATGTACTTGCAGCGATAACACTCCCACTTCAATGCGTATGTAGAGTACGAGTTGTCGGAACCTATATCTTCTTTACTTGACAGACACTTTCTGTACTAGCCATTGCAGATCCTTGTCGTTGATTATCGCTGGGTGGTGTGGGTCAACTAGGATTACCTCGTACCAGTAGTACCTGCCGTCTTCGAAGACATAGTAAGAATTTAAAACATGCAGATTCGGATATCGTTTTGCAACACGGTTTTCCGCCACCTCTTGCATACTGACAGCCGCCTTGAGCTTAACCACGCCAGCATGCTTCGGCCTCCTCCCCGATCTCGGCCTACTCCGCCGCATTCCCCCCCTCCCCACCTTCACTCTTAGTACGACAAAGCCTTGTTTACTCTTGTACCCAAGCCTTCTGGCACGATCCAGTCTAGAGGGCCGTTCCAGCCTCGTTACTGTTTGTCCTCTGCGCCAAAGGATGGCTCTATCCTTGATCTCGCGCGGTCGCTGTGACCAGAGCCTTTCCCAAGTTTCGCCGATTCTTCTATACATGGAGGCTGATTGGCTAAGTTTCAATCCTTGATAAAGCTATTCGGCAAACGCTCGAGCTACCAATTGAGCAATCTCTACTGCCGCGTCTTCTTGCGCTTCACTGGTTTGCCCAGCTATGTGGGGGGAGCAAACAACATTCGAGAGACTAAGGAGGCGTATGGTCTTAGGGGGCTCTCGCTCGAAGACGTCTAACCCAGCGCCAGCTATGACTCGATTTTTCAGTGCTTCATACAATGAGTCCTCATCGATTACAGCACCTCTGGAGGTGTTGACGAGGAATGCGGTTCGCTTCATCATTCGAAGCTTTTTGGCATCGAGCAAGTGACGAGTCCCGTCGGTCAAAGGAACGTGTATGCTTACAAAATCCGATTGCTGAAGTAGATTTTCTAGGCTAAGCATTGTGATGTCTAGTTCTTGTAGGAGCTTTGCATCGATTGCAACTATGTCGTAGCCGAGTATTCGCATATCAAATGCTCTGGCTAATTTAGCCAGTTTTTGACCAATCCTGCCCACCCCCACCAACCCGAGAGTCTTTCCCCGTAACTCAATGCCTATGAGCTTCCGCTTGGGCCAAGCTCCGCCTTTCATAAGGTGGTCAGCGAGACAGAGTTTCTTCGCCAGAGTGAGCATAAGTGCTATGGCATGCTCGGCGACAGCGTTCGTTAAGGCGGTGGGTGTATTGAGGACTGTTATACGCTTGGCTGAAGCCGCGTCGAGGTCAATGTTGTCGAGTCCTACCCCCACCCTACCTATTACCCTCAGTCGTGTTGCGCGGTCAAGAAGATTCCTATCCACCTTGGTCGAGCCCCTGACGATTAGCGCATCATAGCCTCCAATCTTATTCCTCAGATCCGTTGCGCTGATCTGCGGCTGATAGTCTACTTCTAGACCAGATGAAGAAAGGATCTGAATACCCCGAGACGAGATTTTGTCGCAGACCAATACTCTTCTTGACTTTGTTGGATAGCCCATCGTACCTAACGACGTCGAAGTTCTCGCTATAATTGTTCCGACGGGCATTTAATAGACGATATCCAGTTCCGATTAAGGGATGTTAGTCGGAATCATAGGTAAGCCAAATACCGGCAAGTCGACTTTCTTCAATGCAGCGACTTTACTCAATGTTCCGATGGCGAGCTATCCATTTACCACGATTTCCCCAAATTTTGGCGTCGCTTACCTTCGCGCTAAATGCGTCCACACAGCCTTAGGAGTCAAGGATTCACCCGTCAATTCACTCTGCGTCAATGGTTGGAGGCTAATACCTGTAAAGCTTGTAGACGTTGCTGGTCTTGTCCCTGGGGCGTCCGAGGGGAGAGGGCTCGGAAACAAATTTCTGGACGATCTAAGGCAAGCTGATGCTTTGATTCATGTGGTGGACGCTTCAGGCTCAACTGACGAGGAGGGGCGAATCTGCCCGCCAGGATCAAGGGATCCGCTTCAAGACGTTGAGTTCGTCGAAAAGGAGGTAGACATGTGGCTGAGGCAGATTGTCTCGAGAGACTTCGCTAGGATGGCGAGAAGCAGTGAGTCGGGCACAGGGAAGTTATCAGCCATGCTAGGTGAGAGGCTGAGCGGGCTGGCGATAAATGAGAGCCAGATTATAGAGGCAATGCAGGGAGCCGGGGTAAAAGCTGACAAACCGACTTTCTGGACGGATGAAGATCTGTTGGCCTTCTGTAAAGAACTTAGATTACTATCAAAGCCGACACTGCTGGCTGCGAACAAGGCTGATCTAGCAACATCGAGAGCTAACATAGAGAGGCTTAGACAGTCGGGGCGATTGGTGATACCCTGCGCTTCTGAAGCTGAGCTTCTCTTGAGGAGGGCATCCACAAAAGGTCTCGTTGAATACACACCGGGTGATCCCGACTTTCGGGTGGCACCAAAGGATGGGTTGTCGCCGAGTCAACTTAGTGCTCTTGAGCTTGTTAGGGAGCGGGTTCTGAAGTCTTGGGAAAGTACAGGGGTTCAACAGGCGATTAATTCAGCTTACATGCAGTTGCTGGGAGCTGTGGTCGTATATCCGGTCGAGGATGAACATAAACTGTCAGACAAGAAGGGGAACATCCTTCCTGACGCCTACGTTATGAAAAGGCATTCTACTGCGAGAGACTTAGCCTATACGATTCATTCTGATTTGGGTGACTCCTTTCTCTACGCCATAGATAGCAGGAAAGGAACTAGGTTAGGGGCAGATTATCCGCTGAAAGATTCTGATGTGATCAAGATCGTCTCTACGGCGAAGAGGGGCTAGCTGTTCCTGAAGCTACTTGACTGACAACGGGCGCCTCAGCTATTACCTCTATGGGTTGGACTGCCTTTCCTACCAGTTTTGTCTTTCGAATCCCCACATGCCTGAGGTGAGCTATCTTCTTAGCCTCGTTGTAGATATCTGAGGCAATCTTCCCTAGTACCGCTTCTTGAGCGAACTGATCGTAGGTGAGGCTTGATGTTTTCTCCGTCAGAATCTTAAGGGCTAGTGACCTAATTCCGTGCTTTCGTGAAGCGTTCAACCTTCTCTGTGCAAAAACGACCAGGTAGACTCGGACTTTCATTCCGTCCCTTGTCAGGTAATCGTTTATCGCACTTACCATGGATGAACCTCTTCGAATTAGGCTTCTGAGGTATTCTCTCCCATACTCATGTCCCTTGAATATCGTGGTCGCGTTGTCGTTCTCGATTTTTTCGATCTGGAAGTGCAGCTTTATTGCATGTTGCTGCGGGTCTTGTTTCACCAAGTCGAAGAGCGTGGTTTCTAAAACCCGGCCAATTGCTTTTTCAGGCTCAGTTACGGGGATATATGCCACTGGGGTACTGCCGAAGGAAACTGGCGCTCTAACTGTCACCCAGACTTTTTCTCGCCACTTGTCCTTTATTCTCCTGGTTTTCTTTGCCTTTGGCAAACGATTCACGACGGCGGAGAACTAGTCGATATAAGTCGTGCGCTAAGCAGCCCTCATCACGTCAGTGCCTCCCACATATGGCTGAAGAACATCTGGCACGACAACCGATCCATCCTTCTGCTGATAGTTTTCTATGATCGCGACAAGTGTCCTCTCAGTTGCTACCAGAGTGCTATTCAAAGTGTGGATAAGGTGCGCTTCCTCGTGTGGTCTCTTACGGGATTTTATGTTCAGGGCTCGTGCCTGATAATCCGTGCAGTTGCTACAAGAAACCGCCTCTCTGTATTTCCCTTGGCCTGGTAACCACACCTCGAGGTCATATGTCTTAGCCGCCACCTTCCCCATATTACCAGTGCAGAGAATAACCACTCTGTAAGGAAGTTTAAGGAGTTGAAAGAATTCCTCTGCATTCCGTATCATTTCCTCATGTTCCTTAAGCGAGTCCTGAGGATCGCAGAATATGAATTGTTCAACTTTTTCAAATTGGTGGACTCTGAAGATTCCTTTAGTATCCCTGCCGTGGGCTCCTGCCTCCTTTCGAAAACAGGGGCTGATACCCGCGTACCTCAAAGGTAGAAGTGATGAGTCAATCACCTCTCCCATATGCATTGCAGCAAGTGGGTGCTCAGCCGTTCCGATAAGGTACAGATCCTCACCATCGACCTTGTAGATCATATCCTCAAAATCTGAAAGTATGACAGCTCCGGCAATTGCTTCCCTCTTGAGCATGTACGGCGGTTGGACAAGTGAGAATCCCTTCTTCTTCAGAAAGTCTAG
>JAHFOH010000071.1:0-1899 GCA_023266955.1 Nitrososphaerota archaeon | reverse complement strand
GCGTGACCTCCACCTACTCCGTTACACGATTCAGCCGCAAACGCTAAAGTCTTTCCGAGATTTATCCTAGGTGAGAAGATCTGATTCAGCCTCGCGGAGACTTTGACGTCTCCCTCCAGTGTAATCGTTCGGACTAAGAGAGGTTTGCTTAGAAACTTTGGTAGCCCCCCAACGATAGAGCAGACCGCACCGACTAAGTTCTCATCTACGAGACCATCGGACATTATTAGTGTATAATGAGTTTTTTCGAATATCCTGTTTTGTTCCGTCAGGATTGTCTTGATGTACCTGCTAAGAGTCTGCCTATATTCAGAGATGATGGTCTCAGCATCGCGTAGATTACGGTCACGATCTCCGAGGCAGACAGCAATTCCCATACCTGCTCTCCTCAATCTGCCACACGCATTTAGGAGTGTACCAAATTCTCTGGCATCTCTAAGAGGGGAAAACTCGTCTTCTTGGATGAGCGTGTACACTTTTGCGAAAAGTTCTCCAACGGTATGAGTAGCCTCGTTCCCAGCTGCCATATGGGTTATAATGACCTCAAGCATTTTCGCTTTCTCGTCCTCTGTTAGTTCTGATATCGTTCTCCACCTATCATTTTCCTTCAGTTTGATTCCGGCAGCGGTGAGAATTGCAAGGCAGGTGTCAGGATTCCCCGTCAGGTTCGGCAGGAATGGCGTGGTGGTTGAGGCCAAAGCTTGGTGGATCGGTCTTGTCTCTCGCCCGTAGAGCGCCAAGTCCTTCTTGACCTCCAACGCACCGAGCTTTACCGATTCCTCGGAGATCATCTTGTTTAAGCCAGTTAGGCTCTTTTCCTCCCCGGCGTCCTGTCTATCTGCTAGCGCTGCCACAACAGCCAGCCAAGAGAGATCAATGTTCGAAGCATCCATCTGACTAGTTACAAGATATGCCATTCCAGTAGAGCATACCTCCGTACCGCCATCGTATCCGAACTTCCAAGCGTTAAACACGTTCAGGAAAGCAAATTCCAGGCGATTGGTTTGATGATGGTCGATCACCAACCAGTCCTCGCCGAAAAGATCTTTCATCATCTGACCTGATCCAGAACCAAGGTCGGTAAAGATGAGGAAATCGTGTCCTTCCTCTCTTACCGACCGAAGTGTCTTCGGTGTGAGGTCGCTAACGACCCTGACTTGAAATGTCGCTCTCTTTCTCATAAGCGCCTTACCGATTAAAGACGCGGAAGCCAGTCCATCAGCGTCCAGGTGGGTAACTATTAGGAGACTTCTGGACTGCTTGGCGTTCCGCAGTATGGTCGAAGCATGGCGAGACGCTTCCATGAGCAGCGCTTGATGATCAGGCATCCCTTGCAACTCAACCTCGAATTCCGAGGCTTTAAGCCAGTTGTGCGACTACGGTAGAGTACTTCCAGTCAGTTGGTAGAAGGCCGTTCTTCTTGTAGTATTTGCTGAGCCTGTGGATCTTGGCCTCTAGGAGTTCGAGTGACCTGACATTCTTTCTGTCAGGAGGATTAGCTTTGAGGTGCTCCTGCAGACGCTTTGCTCGTTCAAGCAATCTATCTAGGTCTTCCGGACTCTTTGGGAGAAGATTGTTTTCCTTGAGCACCTGACCGATTGACTTTCCTAAGATCGGCTTGACCAAGGGGATGCTGTACTCATCCCTTAACCTAAGGCCGATTTCGCTAGCTGACAAACCTTCCTTTGCGAGTCTAACTACCAGGGTAGCAACTTCTTCGGGACTGTAGGTTACCCAAGTAGCTGTTCTTAATGTCGTGGGTCGTGAGGAATGAGATTTACCCCTGCGATGAGCGTGAATTCGTGCCATCTAGGCCGCCGGTGATTTCTCGCTCCTAAAATAAGGATTACTCGAAATGCACTCAGTCAACTCTCGCGTACCTCCCCCTTCTCTCAATTT
>JAHFOH010000232.1:2038-2424 GCA_023266955.1 Nitrososphaerota archaeon | reverse complement strand
CTTCGTGGCTTTCCCAATATCGCTCCTCGTTGAACAGTTCCAGTCCCATTCTGATCGCTTCGGCCTTCTCCATTGGAGGACCGACAACGTCGAGCTTCCTAAGCGTGAGAACTGGCCCAAGTTTGGCTTCAAGAGCTTTCAATGAATCCTTCAAGACTGTCTCTACGCTGAGAAGGAGATCCAGTTCTACTGCAATGTTGCTGACTCGAAGATTCCCAATATCTGCACAGAAGTTGCGGACCGCTTCGTATGCTATGGCGGTCAATTGCTTTATCTCAGTTGGAGATGCCTGGCTCTTATTTGCGAGTCTAACAAGAAAGCGCATACATCTGTCCACATCTGGCCTAGGGAGTTTTCGCATATTTTAGGAAACGGCTATTACGATA
>JAHFOH010000232.1:0-2028 GCA_023266955.1 Nitrososphaerota archaeon | reverse complement strand
TGCGTCGAGGAGGAGGTCTAGTTCCACTGCATACTTGCTAACTCGAAGATTTCCGATATCTGCACCGAGGTTGCGCACTGCTTCGTATGCAATGCTGGTCAATTGCTTTCTCTGGTTTGGAGACGCCTCAGTCTTGTTTGCTAGTCGAACTAGAAAGCGCATATATTCGACCCTTGACGTCGTAGTGGGTTTTCCGTGTATTTTAGGAAACGGCTATTACGATAAATATGAGGACTGGGCTTCGCAGTCAAACAAAGAGAGATCTGAATTTGTCTTCATCTACAGAATACGTGATCGACGGCAATGACGTCAATAAATTGCTTGAGCCATACAACTTTGAAGCTGTCCAACCAACTTCCCAGCTCCATCATATGATGCCTGGTCAGGTGTTTGACGCGATCGAAAAGAAGTTCATCAAAAGCCTGTTGGATGAGATCGAGAAGACTAAGCCTCAAACCGTTCGCTTCGCAAACCTCGAAGCGATAGCTTCGGGGCCTCACAAGGATTACTTGCAAGCTATTTGCGGGGGGCTCACAGTCCTTATAGACACACTTACAACGAAGAACATGGCGGTGACAGGAACAATACAGGATCCATGGGTCCTTCCCTGGGACCTAGTATCGAAGATCGACAAAAACTTCAAGGGGCTTCCCGCCCCTGGCGAGACTTCTCCACCTTAGCTAACTTAGAAAACTCCACCCCGGATGGATGCGAACCCTTACAGTTTCGCTCTCTTAACATAAACCTGCAATAATTCTCCTTGGACGATCAATGATAGCAGTGCCACTCCAAATGTCATTGCAATCAGGTCATCCCTATGAGGAAAATCGGTGGGTAAGGAGAGGGCTAAAGCTACCGAGATGACTCCACGCATTCCTGCGGTTGCGAGCACCTTGACCCATGAGTGAGGTATCCTTTCTCCCAACAGTCGCGCTATCCCCACGATCGGGTAGACGCTGAAGACTCTAGCTAAGAGTATGGCGATGAAGGCAACGATGATGAATGGGATGAATGCAACGAGTAGTGATGGATCAGCCTTCAGACCCAGCAACAAGAAAGCAAATGAGGTGACCAGAAACGTAGCTACGTCCCAGAACTTCGTGACCGTTTCCCGTGTCTCTTTCGACATCGCAAGATGCATAGTCCTATTTCCCATGTATAACCCTGCGATGGCGACCGCAACCAATCCCGAGACTCCTAGACTAGCTGCTAACGCGTACGATCCGAAAATCACGGCTATCGTGAATGATGTCTCTGCCAGCGGTTCAGTGATCTGTCGATAGAGTAGTTCTGCAATTCCAGATACGGCTAGTCCTATCAGGACTCCGCCAGCAAAAGTGTAGGCGAAGAGGCTCATACTCTGCAGCGGACTGAATGTGAGCGAGATTGCTATCGGGTAAAGGATCACCGCCGTTGCGTCATTGAAGTAGGCCTCAGTCTCAAGTAGGGTTGTCAGACGTTCGGGGGCCTTCATTCGCCTTAGAATACTAACGACTGAGATCGGGTCAGTTGGCGATACGATAACTCCGAAAGTTAAGGCGACAGCAAAAGGAAGACCCAAGGAGATGGCGAGAGCAACTCCACTGAATATTGCCGACAAAATCACACCTAAGACTGCGAGTATGAGCACCGTTTTTCTGACAGTTCTGAAGGTCTCATATTGGGTTCGCATTGCAGCCTCGAAGATGAGAGGGGGAACTACAATTCCGAGTATGATGTTCCTATCTAGTGGAATAGAGCTTAATTCTCCAGCTATCCTTGGCAAAGAGAGTACGAGACCGATCACAATCATGATAGTTGGGTAGGAGACACGCAACTTTTCACTGAGTATCGCACCGACGAAGGATAGTACCACTACGAGCAACATCACTGTGAGAGGAGAAAGTGTTGATACGTCGGCCACATTTATTCACCTCAGGCCTTGCTCATTCTGGCGCTTGCAGATTTCTTCTCCGCGTCGGCCTCAGACTGAGTGTATCCTTTGGCCGTAAGTGCATTTGATGCTTTCCTAAACGTCTTCCCATGCTG
>JAHFOH010000231.1 GCA_023266955.1 Nitrososphaerota archaeon | reverse complement strand
TTGACGTAGTGGAGAGGTGGGTGGCCGATGTTCTTTCACGAACTCCTTTATCTTTCCAAGTTCCAATTTTCCTGTCGATTGAGCGAAGGCCATCGATGTAACTCTCCGTTCTAGGATTCAGACCCTTTAGCCAGCGCGCGCTAATGGTTTCATGTTTAGGCTTTCACAAGAGAGGTCGTAATCGTAACTGCCCATCTTTCATCTACGCTTGTTTCGAGTAACATCCTACAAATAACTTTACATTGTTTCGGGAATCGCTATCTCTCGCCACTCAACACTATTGGATGTTAGAACATTTCTCGTCCTTTCGGGTATGGCCGGAGCCGCGACAACCAATCGAATATTGCGACCAACAATCGTAGCTACTTCTTCAGATACTCCTACAATGTCTGGACTTTTACGTTCTAGGTCTGCTTTATATTTGAGAAGCTGTCCGATGACAGTCGTTGATGCTGTAGGATACTTCAGCTCGATACACACGTCTTGACCTAGTCTGTCACGACAGTAAAGGTCTACTCGACCACTTGGTAATTCGTATTGCTCTGAAACTAGCTTAATTCCATCTTCGATTAATTCGAGATGATCTCTGATGTACTTCTGATAATCCTTCTCCTTTATTATGCTCTCTTCGAGTCTTGAGCGTAACCAGTCAGGATCCTCAACATAGGTTAATATCCACTGATAATTTTGGTTTAGATAATAGGATTCTACCCGTTTAGAAGTGGCAATCTCAAGTTCCGTCAATTTTCGCAAGAAATTCTTTGATGTTGAGGTAGGAATTCCAGAACTGACCATTACATCTTCCTCGGCATCTGGAGCAAGTCCGCCTTCTAGTAGCCTCACAACCTTGCACTGCCATGTCACAACCCTAAGGTCGGTCGAATCAAACAAATGCGCTAGCAACTCCATCCTTTCGGCAAGTTCTTCGGCGCCTAGCAGTCTTTCCACCCTAACACGCAGTCGGTCAAACTCTTCACGTGTAATACTCATTGTTCTCAGATGAGCAGTAGCTACATCAGCAACTTTCTCTTCAACTTGTTTGACTAACTGTTCTCGCATAGTGGCCATTTCATTAGTCAGATCAAGTCTTATCTGACGACTTTGTTCTATGATTGCAGTTTGAACAGAGGTTATGCCGCTGGAAATCGGACCCAGATCAGTTTTCGTTGCAAAGGAGTTCTTCAATTCAGCAGCCTCTCTGCCTACCGCCTCCTTGATGTATGGTTGAACCCATTCTTTGCTCATCTGTGTGGGTGTCTTTGACCTTGCAGTCCAGTATGCTACGACTGCTACTATTATGGCAATAGCAGCGATAACTAATTCGTGAAACACAAAAGCCCAAGTTCAGTAATTCAAATTAAAGCTTTTGTGACAATGCGCGGGCTACTATACGGGCTGACTAAGGCCGAACTCGAGGCTCTGAAGCAACATCACCAGCTTCTCTCTGGTATTATTCTCTCAGAAAAGCAGCGACAACGGTACAGGCAGTCCGACCTTAATTCTTATCAGCCAGCGTGCCTAGAGCTCAGCCACGTGGAATACAGCAGGTGCGACCGATGCATGGCGCGAAAGTTCGACCACCAAAAGTGGACCGAGGCTCGTGAGGCCTTCAAACCTGGGAAGGTATCCGTCCTACTTGTATCCGAGGCTCCTGCCAACCGCAACGAGAGGGGGGAGTACCCCTACTTCTATTTCACTGACCAGAGGCCCACGGCGAGCTCCCTCTACATGAACACCATGAGGGCCGTCTTCCGAGAAGGTCAGGACTACTCAGACAAGGGGTTTTGGCTGGGGAAATTTCAGAAGCATGGTTACTATCTGCTCGGTGCTGCAATGTGCCCCGTCGACAAGATGGGCATAAAGGATAAGGAGAGGAATGAGACGGTCAGGAGCTGCGCTGAGACCAACCTTCTCCCAGAAGTCAAACAGCTCAGTCCAACTGCAATCCTGCTGATAAAGAAGAATGTCTTTGAAATTGTCCGTCCGATCCTTGCGAGATCGGGGTTCAATGTTCTGAACGATGAGGTTGTCCCGTTTCCTGGATCAGGACAACAGCGCGAGTTCAGAAGGCGGGCTGGGAAACTACTGGCATCGGTTGGGCGATAGGTGCTTGATCAGGCACAAGCGTTTCGCTTCTGTTGCCTGTCCGTAGCACTCCACGAGATGATGGCCCTGCTATCCGTTTGGGAGAGCAGGAATTTGAAAACTCTTGCAGTACTTAGGCGGAGAAGGTAGGTAGTTCCTATCTATGCTCAATATGTTCGGGGACATAACAGCTCTCTCCTGGAAAGCCGTCCCGTTCCAAGATGAAACGGGCCCGGTGGGATTTGATGGTCTGCATGAATTCACAGAGATGAAGCACATAAACGTGGACAGTGAATCCGGTCATCCCTGAAGACACTACAATCGCAGTTGTTTTCGGTGCAAT
>JAHFOH010000230.1 GCA_023266955.1 Nitrososphaerota archaeon | reverse complement strand
GCTGCTTCTGGCACCGGTGCTTGCTTTGCCTGTTGCCTACTCAAAGGGGGAGACAACACATACAGTTCAGGTCGGTGCAGGATTGGTTTCACCGAGCGGTGCTTTGGGGGAGTTGATGAGATTCGGACCCTCTGTCTCGGTGATTAGGACTGGCGACACAGTAACTTGGAATCTGGTGGCCGGTCTTCACAGTGTAACAGCAACAGATCTTGCCCCTGACAAGACGCCGATTTTCGATTCAAGTCCTAACTTTGACTTCTCTAAATTCTCACCGGAGGCCCTAGCTGGCTTATTCGGCCCCGGCGGAGCTCTTTGGCCGGGTTCGTCCTGGGAGCTAGACACGTCAAATATTCCGGTCGGAACCTATCGCTTCGTCTGTAAAATCCACTTTCCATTCATGAATGGGACTCTGACGATCACACAGCCAACCGCGCAAAAGGGCTTCTTCCATGTCCGTGTCGGCATCACAGCGCCAGAGGGCGAATTCCACGCTTTCTCACCTTCCGACATAGTTGTACCACAAGGAACGATCGTAGTCTTTAGCACTGGAAATGCCATTGACCCACATACGGTTACTTCCCTAGATAAGCTCCCTAACGGCCAGGAGGTTCCAGCTGGTCTGCTCTTTGATTCCAGCCCCAAGACCAGTCAAGCTGTAGAAGAAGCATTTGAGAGACTAGCATTATCTCCAGGCGGGTTGATGTTCCAGGCACCACCTGGAGTGCCCTTGCCTCCTGGAATACAGCCGTACACCACTTTCTCGTATACCTTCACAACCCCAGGAGTCTTCCAGTACTACTGTAAGCTTCATTCATCAGTAGGACCCACGGGCGAGCGGACTGGAATGGTGGGTTACGTCGTAGTCTTGCCCTATGCCACAGCTGACGAAGTCAACTCCTTAAACAACCAATTGTCTTCCACTGCGAGCTCCTTGAACAATCAGCTATCTTCCACTTCGAGTAGTCTCACTAATCAAGCGCAGCAGTTAACTAATAGGCTCTCAACAGCTGAAAATAGGGCGACCAGTCTGCAAGCTCAGCTAGACTCCGTGAGTGGTCAGCTGAATACATCGTACTATGTTGGTATTGGCGGCGTTGTAATAGCTATAGTTGCACTCGGTCTAGCTGTCGCTGCACGAAGAAAGCCCGCATAGATCTTCAGCACACCGCAACGACTGTACTTCCGCTGTTACCGTGAGGTGTGCCTTATATAACAATCAGCTTTAGCGGCGGTCCACTTGAAGCACTCTAAATCCGTCGGGATAGTATTAGTGTTAGTAGCAGGGCTACTGGTGGTTGCTTCCTTAGGCTCTTCCACAATTCTTGGGTCTACTTCAACAAGTGAAGGACGGCTAAGAAGAATCACATTGATAGCAATGGAGGGGAAAGACGGCAGCTGGACCTACAACGGAACTGTCCCCGCACCATTGATCATAATTGAGGAAGGCGATACCGTACTACTGACGTTAATCAACCGGTTGCCAGGTACCAATGTAAGTGTACATGTGCATGGCGTACACTACGATATTTTCAGCGATGGTACAATACATACTAGGTCATATGCGCCCCCAGGTGGCTTCTACGTCTACAAATGGTTCGCTGCACCAGGAACTGCTGGCACTTGGCCGTTTCATGACCATGTTGCGCTGAATTCTGAGGTGGAAGGCACGGAACGTGGGCTGTACGGTGCAGTAGTGGTTAGAAAACCCGGTGAACTTCCTCCAGACAGAGAATTCCTACTCGTAATGATTGGAACTACATTCAACGGGAAGAAGTTCCCTAATGCACCGTTGCTGGTAGCCAACTTGGGGGAGCGTGTACGGTTTCATATCATTACGCTAGGATCGGAGTTTCACACATTCCATCTTCACGGTCATCGATGGATTGATCCCGGTACAACTAAGCTCGTTGATACCAAAACCATTGGACCCGCAGAATCCTATTCCTTTGAGATAATCGCGGGAGAGGGAGTGGGAGTGGGAGATTGGATGTACCATTGCCATGTGCATCAGCACATTCGGGACGGAATGATAGGCTTCTTCCGTGTAACCTTACCCGGACAAGAAGTTCCTTCACTGATTCACGGAAATCATACCTTTCCACTACCTCATCCATAAAGTCGCAAGGAAGACGCTGCCCCGCAGCCTGCTACGCGTGCTGAGGTAGAAAGTACTGGGCCCTCAGCTCCGTCTTAATAGAATGCGTAAGCCGAAGAATAACAGAATGCCTGCGCTAGTCCATAGAATCAACGGAATTCTAAGGTCCAGCTTAGGACCAGGTTGCACAGTGACAGTTACGGGTGCGGAAAAAGTTTCAAAGTAGTTCTCGTCTCCAGGTGTGTACGCGCGAATAGTCCATTCGCCTGGTTCCTCTGAGAGCAGAGTGTAGTTGAACTGTCCGCTACCATCAGGCGATGTAGTAGCATTGGACAA
>JAHFOH010000229.1 GCA_023266955.1 Nitrososphaerota archaeon | reverse complement strand
TTGGCGGCAGTACACTTTTTCGGATCATCTTGCTTCAGGAGGAGCACGTACACACTTGGCGTAATGTGGGACGGTTGATCGCTCAAAGGAAATCCGTAACTGGATGCTAACGAATCCTTCTCTGAAGGATCGTCTTGTGGCACATTGGGTCGTTCATGATCATGGGGATGTATTCGAGCAGGTCCGTTGGAGTTAGGTGATAGCCCATCTTTTCCTCCGCTAGATCACCCGCCCCACCGTTTATGAACGCGCCAGCAACAGCTGCTCTGAACGCTTCGACACCTTGAGCCATTAGACCTGCAACTATTCCTGAGAGGACATCACCAGTTCCACCCACCGTCATGCCCGGATTGCCAGTGCCATTGAGCTTCACTCGTGTTCCATCTGAAACAACGTCGAAGCGTCCTTTCAAGAGAACAACAGACCCACTCCTGGAAGCGAATTCTTTGACCTCGTCTGAGCGGGGTTTCAGGTCTCGTGATGGAGTCTTACCTGAGATTGCTTGGAACTCGCCGCTGTGGGGAGTGACCACAGTGGTGCCGTCGAACAATCTCTTCCTTACGACACCCAGAGCCTTTAATCCATCAGCATCTAGGAGCAAAGGCTTCCTCCGCTGAATTGCAAGCGCCACGATCTTTCGAACTGCGTTAACTGTCTGTTTGTTCAAACCAAGTCCTGGGCCGATTGCAATCGCGCTGGCCTTCTCTAAATGTTCGCGCAAAAGCCGGACGTGTGCGAGAGCAAAGTTATCTCCCGGCAGCTTGATCGTAATCAGATTTGGTGACATCGAGGATATTGCCTGGGCAGCTTTCTCTGGTGCAGCGACGAATACTAAATCGGTCCCTGTACGATAAGCGGCCATTGCCACAAGGGTTGGGGCTCCAGTGAATATCTCACTGCCACCCACCACGAGTAGTCTTCCGAATTCACCTTTGTGAGCCTCCAGAGATCGACGTGTCACAACGACGTCCACGTCACCGGGACCGGCGAAGATTCCTGCCTCTGGAGGAATTCCAATGTCAGCTACCTTGATCTCGCCGCAGAACTTCTTCGCCTTCAGTAAACCTGTTTTCACAGCATGAAGAGTGACTGTTAGGTTAGCTCGCACTGCCTCTCCTAACACGTCACCACTATCAGAATCCACGCCTGTAGGAACATCCACCGACATCTTGAAACCGCCGCTCGCGTTTATCACCTGCACTGCTCGCAATATGGGTTGGCGAAGCTTTCCCCTTACTCCCGTTCCGAGGAGCGCATCAACTATCACCTCGGAATTGACTTCTGAGATGGATGAGGAGTCACGGTACTCCTCGATCCTCACCGTTGATGACATGGCCTTCAGAGCATGCCAATTGTGAAGTGCTGCAACATCGGAAATCGCGCTCTCTTCACCAACGAGCCTGTAAGTTACTTTGAAACCTCTTCCTGCAAGGTGACGGGCCGCAACCATACCGTCACCACCATTTCTTCCAGCTCCGCCGTAGATTATGACTTCACTGCCCCTGCCAAAACGGGCTGTGATCTCCTCAGCTATTGACCGGCCGGCGTTCTCCATTAGTTGGAGCGTGGAGACGCCTAGGTATTCGGAATTCCTGTCCAGAATCATTATTTCGACGGAGGTCAACGCTGGTTCATGTTGAATCAAAGAAGCAGCCCAGCACTGTCACTCTATGGGGGCTCGTAAAGCTTGCGGGCCTCCCGCGCTCTGAACAGTAGGCAAACTCTTTTTAGCAGTACCGCAATCATCAATCCCACGACGAGGTTTTCGAATGCCCTTAGCATTCGTTCTGATAAACGCTGAAATTGGCTCCGAAGATGAAGTAGCCACAGAATTACGTAAGATAGCCAATGTGAAAGAATCCTACGTCGTTTATGGTGTCTACGATATCGTTGCAAAAGTTGAAGCAGATTCCATGGACAAACTGAAAGAGATCGTCACATGGAAGATTCGGAGACTGGACAAAGTTCGCTCAACGCTAACGATGATCGTAGTAGAAAACGCTTAGTCTCATAGCAAAGCTTACGCTGGTCGGTCAACTACCAGACTGGCAACTGGGTCCAAACAGTGCAACTGCACATAGGGATTGACGATACAGACTCAACGAAAGGTGGCTGCACGACCTACATCGGCGCTCGCCTAGTGGAACGAATCTCGAAACTGGGAGTTCAATTCATAGATTACCCGAACATCATACGTTTGAATCCGAATATACCTTACAAGACTCGTGGAAATGCAGCGGTTGCACTTCGACTTGATATCAAGAACGTGAAATATGACGCCGTTCAAGAGACAGCACTTGAGGAGATCGAAGCGGGCAGTCAAATCGGTCACAAGGGAACTGATCCCGCAGTCGTTTTTCTGAAAGGGAAGCCGTCAGCAAACATCAGACGATTCTCACGCAAGGCCCTGTGCGACATTCTTTCTGAACGAGGCGCGGT
>JAHFOH010000228.1 GCA_023266955.1 Nitrososphaerota archaeon | reverse complement strand
CATATTTTGGTCCTGCCCTAATCGTAAGTGTTGCGTACATTGACCCAGGCAATTACGGTACCGACATCAGTGGGGGGGCATCCTTTGGCTACAGTATGCTCTGGGTGGTCTGGCTTGCCGGTATCATGGCAATGTTGCTTCAGTACCTGTCAGGAAAAGTTGGCATAGCAACCGGGCACTCTCTACCGGAACTGATTCGGCTACACCTGAAAAAGAGAATCTACGTGTTACCTTACTGGCTTGCCTCAGAATTTGCGGCTGCCATGACAGACCTAGCTGAGTTTCTCGGCACGGTCCTAGCCCTATTCCTCCTCTTCGGAATCCCGCTGTTATACGGAACTTTCCTATCGGTGCTTGATGTCATTCTGATTCTCGGGTTAACTCGCGGCCGAATACGTCGCCTTGAATATATGTTCGTGCTTTTCGTCTCAATAATAGGGATCGGGTACGTCTACGAAATCTTCATTACTCAACCTGCTAGTGGGCCACTCATTCTTGGTTCGTTCATACCGAACCTGAGTTCGACACCTAGGATTCTGCTCGCAGTTGGTGTCATAGGAGCGACCGTGATGCCGCACGCTGTTTTTCTTCATTCCTCTTTGGCGAATGATAAAGTAACTGACACTAGGGTCGAACAGAAAGAAAGGGTAATGCGACTTCACAGGATAGAGAGCATAATTATGTTCACTTTTGCGGGTCTCGTAAACGCGGCGATAATGATAATGGCTGCTGCCGCCTTCTACGGGCATGGTACAGAAGTGGCTACAATCGAGGGCGCGCACCAGACGCTTATTCCACTCTTCGGTCCCCTTGCTGCTGTAGTTTTCGGCATTACGCTGCTATCTTCGGGACTATCTTCTTCGACGACCGGAACCCTTGCAGGCCAGGCTATCATGGAAGGAATGCTCGGAAGGAAAATGAATTTGTGGGTACGGAGAATCGTCACCAGAATTATTAACACAATCCCAACGACTATCGCACTGCTAAGTGGGATAGATCCGCTGCTAATGCTTGTTTACAGCCAAGTGGCGCTAAGCCTAATGCTTCCTCTGCCACTTTTGCCACTCTGGAAATTCACGAGAGACAGAAACTTGATGGGGGTTTTCGTCAACCGAAGGATCACAACCATTCTGGCCACGATTTTTATCGTGTTCATCTTGTTTCTAAACAGCTTGTTACTCTACTTCACTTTCGGCGGAAGTCTCTGATTAATCTAGATCTGGGAAAATATAGCGAGCAGCAGACCAGCTGACACTATCAGCCCTGACGAGAGTCGGTTGAGTATCCTCCCCTTGGTTACGAAGAATCCTATGAAACGTTTCTGTGCTGCATCTAATAATTGGGCGGCAACAATTATCGGAGTACTCCTCCCAAGGCCAAAGAATAGGAAGTTAAGAAGTGCAACTGACGAGTAAGGAGTGCCTAAGGAGAGAAAGAAGACGGGTGCTGCGATCATTACTGCGCAATCTGATGTACCGAGTCCGTAGATGGTGCCGTTGATGAATAGCGCTCTGGAATGACGGCCCTCGACTCCCCTTAACTGGAGGCTCGGAAGAGGCAATTCCACGCCGAGTAGGTGGAGTATGCCCCACACGACTAGCAAAATAGCCATCAAAAGAATGAATTGGGGGAAGATAATTTTAATTCCAGAGCCTATGACGGCGAAGAGTAAGCCGATTGCAGTGAATGGAATTATGACGCCCAAAGAGAAGAGGGTGCCCGCAGACAGGCCAGATAGCCTAGACCTCTTGAAGGGCTCTTTAATGGATGAAGCGATATAGCCTGAGACCATAGGAAGGCAGCAGGGCATAAGGGCACATGATAGACCGAGACCGTAGGAGAGTAGTGCTGACACCAAGGAAAAAGAGGAGGCTAGTTCCAGTCCCAAAGGCTACGGTTTTCTTGGGAGCCATCTTATAGCCTTTGAAGTAACGGATAGGGCCTTACTGACATGAACATATTCTCTTTGGAAAGAGCAAGGCGAGCTCTAGAGAGGATGAGAAACGGCAAAAGTATTGTTCTTACCGCTGGTACATTTGACATTCTTCATCCGGGTCACGTGGACTATCTTGAATGGTGTAAAACTCAGGGAGATTTGTTGGTGGTCTGTGTGATTGGGGATCAGAGAACTAGACGTAGAAAAGGTCGGGGGAGGCCTATCATGAAGGAGGAGTGGAGGGCGTTAGTGGTTTCGGCACTCAAACCAGTCGATTTAGTGTTCGTTTCCAATCTACGTCCTTTTGATGAACGGATAATCAATGCTATACGACCCAATGCGGTAGTGACTAGTCTAGAAGAGCCTACAAAGGAGAAGAAAATTGAATTCGAATCATATTTCAAAAGGGTGCATCCTGAGATACGACTGATGATGCGGAGCCGAAGGAGCTTCCGCCGTAAGACTTCTACTAAGATGATTATTCAGAAGATTAAAGAGATGTAGCATCAG
>JAHFOH010000070.1 GCA_023266955.1 Nitrososphaerota archaeon | reverse complement strand
CTCCAAGCCTTTCCCGCACAACGACTTGCCGTAGTGCCCCGGATAAACCTCTACGAGATCATCAAGCTTCAACAGCTTATCAAACAGACTACTGTATAATTGCTCGGGAGTTCCGGCGCCAGCTAAATCCAACCTCCCAACATCTCCAACGAAAAGTGTATCACCCGTCAACACCATCCTACCATCTACCATAAGCGACATGCTCTCCGGTGTATGACCCGGAGTGTGAATCACCCTTATCCTTCTGTTACCTACTCGAAATTCATCACCATCTCTCAATGGTGTAAAGTCAAACTTCACCTTGGCCGACTCGTGGAGATAGATTGATGCACCAGTCAATTCACCAAGCCTCCTCGCCCCCGACTGGTGGTCTGCATGAATGTGCGTGTCAATCACATGCGTTATCTTCACACCGGTCTTTTCAGCCAGCGCCACGTACTGCTCAGCTTCCAGTTGAGGATCTATGATTGCGCCTGATACCTTACTCTGACACCCCACCAAATAAGATGCGCAGCTGGTATCCTCCCTCAGGATCTGCCTGAACAGCATTGATGCGTCGCCCGAGTCTATCTTAATATTTAAATATTCTGATATTGCGATGCATGAACCCGTGGCGGAGAAAGACGCCTTCGAATATTACGCCGAGGTCGGCAGGGCTTTGGCGAGCAGCAAAAGACTCCATGTACTAAGATGCCTTAGAGAGAGGGAGAAGACAGTTTCAGAAATTCTAGCCTGCAAATCCTTTGAAGGTGTTCCCCAGTCGACCGTTTCCCAGCATCTCGCTCTGCTTAGACAAACGGGTTTGGTGAAGGCGAGAAGGGAGGGCACGAATATCTACTATAGTCTCTCAAATCCAAAGATTATGGAAATCTTCCAGGTAATGGATGAGGTAGTGACCGGAGAGTTCTCTCGTGCTTTGCGCTTGGCTAAATTGAGAGGGCACGCTCATTAACTTCTTCTTGACGCTACTTTCAGAATTAGCGATCTAGTTCTGTCGACGACCGCGTAGCCCGTTATTCCTCCTACTAACCCAGCAACAGTTGATGCGGCTAAAGTGAATCGTAGCGAATCCGTCCAGTGGATTCCTAACATAGAGGGCGTGAAGGGGTAGTACGTAAGTAAGAGGAATGGACCGGACAACAGACCAACCAACAGGGCGGCGAATCTAGGAGTGGCGAATTTCTTTACTCCAAAGTATGTTAGGTCAAACGCAAAGGCAGACAAAATTCCAAGAGGAACATACGGCTGTTCTCCAAGGAAGACGACCAGCGTAAGCAAGTTCACCAATTGGTAAATTAGTCCGATGAAGGTGGCTGTTCCAAACCTGTCCACGGTTCGCATCGCAGGTATCAATACTAACGGAGCGGTCCAAGCGAGACCTAAGGCACCTCCGAAATATCCTCCTATCGTTCGATAGACTCCGGCGACATACATTGTTGAGCCAGCAGAGATGAGCCAAATAGCAGCAAATGATGCTAAGAGAGAGACCAGAATGATCTGCTTCATCATACCTGTGTAGTCGGCCGGATTTTCTCTCGAAATTCTCAGGAGGACCGAAAGTCCCAAGATCGCGCCAAGGTTCACTATCACCATCCCGACGACAAGGAGGGCATGCGCCGGAGCAATTTGCGGCTCCAACGCGAACAGTCGATGATAAATCTCATTCCAAGTGCCGGCGACAATCTCTATCACAACTCCAACTCCGGCTACGAGGGAGCCGATTCGAATGAAAGGATTAAGCGAAGACTTCTCTCCTTTAACACCCAGAAGAACGCCAACTAGTGCAACAAGGAAACCTGAGTAAAGGGACAGATGGGCTGGATTCCACCAAGGGTCAAAGCTTCGAAAGGTAGCTCGATGAGAGTAGACATCCCAGTATCCCGAAATGACTTGAACGGAAACACCTACGGCTAGTAAGAGTAGACCAGTAATCTGTGCCTTCGGAACTCTGCTCTCGTAACCCGAAGTCTTCAGTTAGTTTTCACTTTTTTATGGTTGGTCAAGCGGAGAAACAACTTATAGACCTATTCAAAGGGAGCTTAGTTCAAAGAACACCTGCATGGACTCATCTGGAAGGTTGGCAAGTGGAATAAAGGAAACACAGGTCTACAAAGACATCTACTTCTTCGACGAAGGAGACGGGAGGAACAAGAAACTTCTTGGTGGTAAAGGTGCAGGACTTTGCGAAATGAAGCAGTTGGGACTACCTGTTCCACCTGGCTTAATCATAACCACGGAAGTTTGCAACAGATTCTATGATAATGGTGGTAAACTGCCCGATGGCCTCATGGATCATGTTAGGGAGGCCATGCGTAAGCTTGAACAGATGACGGATAAGAAGTTTGGTGGCTCCAAAAATCCGCTTCTAGTCTCCGTCAGATCTGGCGCCGCGATCTCCATGCCCGGAATGATGGACACCGTGCTCGACCTTGGGCTCAATGAAGATACCCTTCAAGGCCTTGTAGAGCAAAGTGGAGACGAGAGGTTTGCTTATGATACGTACAGACGCTTCATTCAACTCTTCGGGAAGGTAGTTCTTGGAGTAAATGACGAATTGTTTTCCAGGGTGTTTGAAGAGGCGAAGCGAAAGAGAGGTGCGAAGTCAGATGATGAACTTCTTACTGAAGGTCTGAAAGATGTTGTTCAGAAGTTTAAACGGCTAGTACATGAGCAGACCGGTGAGCTGTTCCCTTCGGATCCCTATCTCCAGCTGGAGAAGGCGATAGCCGCGGTGTTCAGGAGCTGGAACGGCAAGCGCTGTGTAGATTACAGACGTGAATTCAAAATCACACCGGACCTAGCCAATGGTACAGCGGCGAATATTGTGACTATGGTTTTTGGAAACTTAGCCGGCGACAGTTTGACTGGTGTGGTCTTTACACGTGATCCAGCTACGGGCGAGAAGAGGCTCTACGGTGACTATCTGACCAACGCACAAGGAGAGGATGTTGTGGCGGGTGTCAGGACTCCTAAACCTATTGACAAACTCAGGCAGGAGATGCCCGCTGGATATGAGACTCTGCTTCAGATCAGCGATAAGCTGGAGCGGCACTTCAAGGAGCCTCAAGACCTAGAATTCACGGTGGAAGGGGGTAAACTGTACATGCTTCAGACTAGGAATGCCAAGATGAATGCCGAAGCCTTGGTACGAACCTCCGTCGAGATGGTCAAAGAAGGCATTCTCACTAGGGAAGAAAGTATTCTCAGAATCAAGCCTGATGATTTGGAGCAATTACTGCATCGTAGAATAGACCCGAAAGCGCAGCCTAAGAAAATAGCCAGCGGAATCAATGCCTCTCCTGGCGCTACATTCGGTAAGGTCGTGTTTGACGCTGACGAAGCAGAACGCCGTGGGAGAACTGGACAGAAAGTCATCTTGGTGAGGGAGGAGACGAAACCCGAGGATATCCACGGATTCTTTGCAGCTCAGGGAATTCTGACCAACAGAGGAGGGAAGACCAGTCATGCGGCTGTTGTCGCTAGAGGAATGGGTAAGCCGTGTGTAGTCGGATGCAGCGACATTCGTATCTCTGGAGGACAATTCAGTGTCGGTCAAATCGTCGTGAACGAGGGAGATATTATCACAATAGATGGAACTAACGGCTCAGTCTACCTTGGTGAGATTCCGACCATAGATCCTGAGCCCACTCCTGAGTTGACGGAGCTGCTCCAGTGGGCGGACGAATTCAGAAGACTCGGCGTTAGAGCGAACGCTGACACGCCTGAAGGCGCTCAGCTGGCTAGAAAGCTCGGAGCAGAGGGCATAGGTCTCTGCAGAACGGAGAGGATGTTCAACGCAACAGATCGCCTGCCAATAGTCGTCGATATGATTCTCGCCGACACGAAAGAAGAAAGGATGCGCGCATTGGATAAGCTTCTACTACTTCAGAAACGCGACTTCAAGGAAATCCTGAAGGCCATGCAAGGGCATCCGGTTACAATCCGCCTCCTTGATCCACCGCTTCATGAATTCCTGCCCAGTGCTGAACAACTCAGGGAGCGGCTCAAGGCTTTACCGGCAAGAGGCGAAGACGCCGCAGAGCTATCCACAATACAAAAGATGTTGGAGAAAGTCAAGGCTCTATCTGAGGTGAATCCTATGCTCGGTCATCGTGGTGTTAGGGTTGGGCTGACCTACCCTGAAATCTACGAGATGCAGGTGGAAGCCATCTTCGAAGCTACGGCTGAACTGATCCAAGACGGTGTGAAGCCTGAACCGCAGATCATGGTTCCACAAGTCGCAATGAGGGAGGAACTGATTCCGGTGAAACAAATTGTAGATAAAGTTCGAAAGCAGGTGGAGGAAAAATTCCGTTTCGAAATCTCAATCATGTTTGGAACAATGATTGAAGTGGTAAGAGCCTGCGTATGCGCTGATAGAATCGCTGAGCTCGCGGATTTCTTCAGCTTCGGGACCAATGATCTTACCCAAGGCACTTTCAGCTTCAGCCGGGAGGATGCTGAAAACAAGTTCCTTCCCTTCTACATCGACGCAGGAATCTTAACGGAAAATCCGTTTCAAACTTTGGATGCCAACGGAGTAGGACGACTCATGGAAATCGCAGTTCAGCTGGGGAGGAAGATTAAGCCTCAACTGGAGATAGGAATTTGCGGGGAACATGGTGGCGACCCAAAATCGATAGAACTCTGTAACCATCTGAACTTAACCTATGTCAGCTGCTCACCTTATCGAATTCCACTCGCAAGGTTGGCTGCTGCTCACGCCTCATTGAGGCCCAACTAGATTCAAAGGTTTAAACAGCTTAGCTCAGCGGTTTCCGGAAGTTATGGTTACAACCGGAGCACGAACCCTCCTCGTCATAGTAACCGTCGTAGTTCTTGCCGCATCAGCGGGCTATTCGATCCAGCTCTCTTCACAGGTTACCAGCCTTTCGTCACAAATCTCAGACCTCAGGTCTGAAATACTGAGCCTCAGGAGTGAGGTGAGCCAACTCTCGACGGTTCGAAGAACTAATCAGACATTAGTCGGCCTTCCCTCGCCAGCAGAAGTTTATGAACACGCTAAAGATTCAGTCGTATCGATCAGGGTTGTACTTCCAGGCGGACAGGCCCTCGGCTCGGGCTTTGTTGTAGATCTACAAGGTCGCGTTGTCACCAACTTTCATGTTGTAGAACAAGCAGTCAGCATTGAGGTCATATTTCTAGATGGCTCCACGTTTTCTGCCCAAGTAATAGGAACAGATCCCTTCAGCGACCTCGCCGTTTTGAAAATGAGTTCACCTTCGTCTCAACTTAAACCGATCGCCCTTGCGGACTCTTCGAAATTACGGGTGGGTGATCCTATAATTGCAATCGGGAACCCGTTCGGGCTCAGCGGCAGTCTGACTACTGGCATTGTCAGTCAGTTGGGTAGAACTCTCCCTGCGAGGGGAGGCTTCACTATTCCGAATGTAATTCAGATTGATGCGGCCATCAATCCCGGAAATTCTGGAGGTCCTCTGCTGAATTATGATGGTCAGGTCGTAGGAATAACGACGGCTATCCAGAGTATGACAGGAGAGTTTTCTGGAGTTGGCTTCGCGATTCCGGCGAATGCCATCAAAAGAGAGCTGCCCTCTCTAATCGATAAAGGCTCCTTCGGCCATCCTTGGTTGGGCGTAGTTGGCACCGACTTGACAATAGGGATTACACAGACTATGAATCTGCCTTCGAGTAAAGGCTGGCTCATCATAGAAGTCGTGAAAGCAGGACCGGCTGACAAAGCGGGTCTTCGAGGTGGCACCAATGAAACTCAGATTGAAGGCAGAACCGTTGTTATAGGCGGGGACGTGATAATCAAGATTGACGGAACCCAGATTCGGAACGGTGATGATCTCTCATCGTTCTTGGAGGAGAGAACAGGCCCTGGACAAACGATTCATGTGATTGTGATCAGGAATGGCCAAGAGCTCACTATCACAGTAACATTGGGCGTAAGACCATCGCAGTAATCATGTTTTGTAACCACAAAAGTTAGAGGCTCGTCGTTAGAACTGGGGCGTAACCTTTTCTTTAGACCGCCATCGTCTATACTACAGGGAAAGTGGCATACGCTTTCGAAGATCTAGAGGCCGAACTGGGAAGGAAGGTGCTGAAAGTAGGCTCACAGAGGATTCTAAAGATCTTCGAGGTTTTCGGAGGAGTCGTAAAGGAATACGCTCAGAGGACCGAGTTGAGAAAGGAGTTTTCAGGCCGGATACCCTTTCCGAAGGATCCTAAGATAGAATTGTGCATTTACATTCAGCAACCTCTCTCCAGAATAACTGTCTTCCATGAAGGCGAGTATAAAGAAGCTGAGCGATCGCGGCTGAATCTGAAACCGGCGTTCGTATCCATCTGGATGGAAGATACTAAGACTAAGAGCTTTATCGGGCAATCTGTAATTCCACCTAGCCTAGGATTCTCCAAAATCGATTTGGATGCTTTCAAGTTATCCTCCCCTGAAATCTTTGAAGAGGTCAGAGCTTTGATTAACGACTTCATAGTATCATTATAGAGCGTAAGCCGACTTTTCGGGACGTAAAGTTTGTCATTATATAGCGTCCAGCTTCGGTTAAGGTCAGCGAATGGTTACAGTCTTTATGCCCTTAGCCTTGAGTGAATATACGAAGGGTTCAAGCAGTGTCGATGTCCGCGCCCACTCCGTCAAGACTGCAATAGAGCAGCTTGAAGACCGCTTCCCGGGGTTCAAATACCGTGTCTGTGACGAGAAGGGGAAAGTCAGACCATATGTCAACATCTTCGTAAACAGCGTCAACGTTCAAGGCAAGCTGAATACAAAACTGAAAGACGGAGACGTTATACATATTATCAGATCGATTGCGGGGGGAACGTAGATGGCCAAACCCGAAGCTGGTAGCGTTCTTGTTCTGGTCGGAACGAAAAAGGGCGCCTTCATTTTCAGAGGAAAGCCGTCGAGAAGTGACTGGAGATTAACTGGTCCGCATTTCAAAGGCTCCAACCTACCTCCAACCTACCTACCTCCGACATACCACATGGTATTTGATTCTAGGGACGACACAATCTATGCTGCAGTAAACAGC
>JAHFOH010000227.1 GCA_023266955.1 Nitrososphaerota archaeon | reverse complement strand
TCCTATTTCCCAAACTGGCTGGTTGAAGGGGCGGACAAGGTATACCTAGCTGCTCCGTCATTCATGCTCATCTACCCTAGCCAACAGGAGGTGCGGCTTTACTATGGAGATACTTTAGTCGACTCGGCAGCTAAGGTCCTAACGGGAACAGGTTTGATCTTCATTGCGGGGGTCCTAATCACTAGGAGACGGGCGCTGCCGCGACCTCAGCAGCCGTTGGAGACCCCTGAACCTTTAAATAATTAAATATTTACAGAGGACTTGTGGGCGTAGTTACTCTCACGATTGAAGACGACCTGGAGGAGAGGTTTCGGAGGAAGGTGTCGAGAGTGTTTGGAGCAGGTCGCGGCTCACTGTCGAAGGGGGTTGGGGAGAGTATTAGGCTGTGGCTGGAGGCTCCGCCACCTAGGGAGAATGAAGAAGCAACAGTTCGCTACAGGGCGGAGCTTAATGGCAAGAAAATGGCCGAGGATATTAGCCTGGTGGGCTTAGCAGATCGACTAAAGAAGCTGGGCTTAGATCCACGTGACGTTATTCTCCTGTCGTCGGAGCCGCGACGGAAGGAGGGTCACCTTGGCTTGCCGACAGGCCGTACGCTGAAGTGATGCTAATTTTTGAGTTGGAGCTTCGTTAATCTGGTCCCCGTCATCCATGTACGCCTTACGAATCCCTTCCTAAACGTAACTTATCCGGCCGATGGAGCTGCTTTGGGAATTTTTGACACTGGATATGACGGATTCTTGCTTCTTCCAAAGAGGGTGTTCCGTAATCTGCGTCTCCATGAGCTTCGTGGAATCGACGTCACATACACCGTCGCTGATGGGAGACGTGTCCGTTTTACTGAGGTCCCAGGCGTACTCGAACTACCAGACCTTGGAGTCACGGAGGAGGGAGGTATACAAACTCATTCAGGTGTCCGCGAAATTCTAGTGGGAATGGCGGCATTAAGGCACCTAGTGGCCCACGTCCATGGATGCCGTCGGACACTGTCGCTTGAGGAGTGCTGACTGTGGGTGGATTTACCTTAGCGGTCATCTAATCACCAAGCTGGAGGGCTCCAATTGCCAGGCATACCTGGGGCTCTATTTTGTAATAGTTCGTATGATCGGTAATGAATTCAAGAAACCATCGCTTAGGCGCAATAAGTTTCCTCAGAGATGTGCATTCATCAAACGCTCACTGAAGGGCACGTGGTTGCCTGATAAGGTCCCCGTGTGAACTAGTCAATTATTCGAGCGACTCCCAGCCTATCGAGATGTTTATCGAATGAGTAGGCTTCAGTGAGACCCTTCTCCTTCATTATCAGGGCTGCCAGTCCATCGTTGACACCAACTTCATTTTCCAACGCGAGTTCTGATGCAGCTAGGTATTGCTCAACCGTCACTGTTACGACCCTTAGATTTGCTCTGGAAAGGAGGTTTCTCGCGAATTCCGCAGCGAATCTGAATCCAGCAGCATCTTCCAGCACGTTGGCCACCTCGGATGTATGAACTATGGTAGTAAGGACTTCCTCACCCGCATTGAACCTGTTGAAGATGGATCGAGCTCGTTCTTTCATGTTCTTTGCTTCACGATCTAGCTTCCTTGGCTTCAGAATCGCATGGACGAAGACGTTTGCGTCTATGAATCTCAACGTGAGGTTGATTCTATCACTCTAAGCTCTCGCCTTAGAGCGTGGTAGTCTGAAAAGTTCGACACATCAACTACAACGGAGTCAAGGTACTTCGTCAGGTCGACGTTCCTGGGCATTATCCGGATTTGGTCGCCAAATGCAATCAGTGCGACCTCCTTGGCGCCTTTGAGTACTCCCTGCCTTAAGCTCTTGGGGATCACCAGGCGACCTTGTGCATCTATGCTTGCTACCACAGAGGACAATTTCTACCAGTTTTTGGCGTCTGTGGTGTACCTAATAAATATTGCCATAGACGCCGCCATCCCACCAACTGAACACACCTTAGCGAATTAGATGTGTTTCCGATCGGCAGTAATACAAGTCATGTGCTTCCTTACGGAGCCGCTCACTAATGGTTTATGGCGAGCCTCAAAAGATTCCACGCCATTCCCACAGTGTGCCGTAGGCTAAATGAGGTTTTGACACTCTTTCTGGTTGCCACGAATTCCTCGGTTATCCTGTATCCGGCTCGCTGCAGCTTGAACAGCAACTCTATATCAAAGTCGAAGCCTTTGCATATGAAATCATTCCTGATCGAATCGTAAGCCGACTTCTTGAAGACCTTCAGTCCAGCCTGCGTATCTTGAAATGGTAAACCGAGAAGCAGTCTCACAAGAAGGTTCCATCCTCTGCTCATCAGCTTCCTGCTGAACGATTCGTTGACCTGCTTGAAGCTGACGCCCTTCCATTTTGAAGCTATGACACAGTCGCTGCCATTGAGATGACTCAGAAGTTTTGCAACATCTTTGCCGGAGAAAGCACTGTCCGTGTCCACGAAGCCTGTTAGCTCAGATTT
>JAHFOH010000069.1:5497-7114 GCA_023266955.1 Nitrososphaerota archaeon | reverse complement strand
AGGTCCCAACATTTTATGACCTGAAAACGCAAGAAAGTCGCAGTCCAACTCCTGAACATCAACCGGCAAATGAGCAGTCCCCTGAGCCCCATCTATCAGCACCTTAGCTCCGAACCTATGGGCATAATCAATCACCTTCTTAATCGGCGGAATCGTTCCAAGAACATTGGACATCTGAGTGATAGAAACCAGTTTCGTCTTATCGTCAACGTATCGCTCAACATCCTCCCAGTTTAACAGCCCATCTCCGTCGAAGCTTAGGAATTCAAGCCTAGCATTCTTCTCCTTTGCCAAAAGTTGCCAGGGAACCAAGTTACTGTGATGCTCCATTTCAGTAAGAACGATCTTATCGTTCTCTCCCACGTTATCCCTTCCCCACGCGTACATGACAAGGTTAATCGCTTCCGTTGCACTTCGAACGAAAATCACTTCTTCCGGACTTCTAGAGTTGATAAATTTCGATGTTCTCCTTCTCGCTCCTTCATATGCCTCCGTAGCCTCTTCGCTTAGCTTGTGTACTGCACGATGAATATTCGCATTATAGGTCTCGTAGTACTCGCGTGTTGCATCGATGACGGCTCTCGGCTTCTGGGAAGTGGCCGCGTTATCGAGGTACACTAAACGTTTACCATGAACTCTCCTCTTCAGGATAGGAAAGTCTGCCCTAATCTTCTCCACATCTAAAGCAAGTTTCTCGGCTTTTAACAATGGATTCTACTTCCCATGACCTCGGAACCTTCTTTTCTAACGGGTAGAAGCGTTGTTCCGCTATTAATCTTTGTGTCCATGCATGGCTTGACTCCGATTACTTGTCGAGATTAGTTGTCAGGGCTAGCTTGCACTCACCTTAAACACAAGCTAAAGTCTAGCGGATCGCGAGAAGAGGGTAGAAACTATGTCCGATGCCGAGGTTATCCTTTACGATGGTCAATTTGCAGTCAAAAGCACACGCCAGCCTTTCCCTGTGCGTTGGGCCAGCTGGAGTCCAACGAAGCCCTACGCTCTTCTGGCGTGTGACCGGGGCCGGGTCGTGATGTATGACGGCTCGAAATTTGAATCCACGGACACGGAACTAGAGGTTAACCTTAGAGGGGTGAGCTACAGACCAGACGGGTCAGACGCTCTAATCGTCGGAAATGAAGGCACGGCATTTCTCTACTTCGACCGAAAGATCAAGCCTATCAATCTTGGAACCAAACAGAATTTGAGGCGTGCGGCTTGGAAGCCAGATGGCGAATATGCGTTAATCGTCGGAAACGCTGGAATTTGTCTAACGTATGACGGCGATGTGGAAGAAGTGAGGGGGGCCGAGAATAATCTCCGATCCATAGCTTGGCATCCTAGTGGTAAGTATGCATTGATTTCAGGCAACCGCTATCGCTCAGGGTACGCAGGAATGATCGCTGACGCCACAATCTACCGTTATGAAGACAAAACTTCCAACCTAAAACCCGTTTTTGGAGAGAGCAACGGAGATTTGATCGCTATAGATTGGAGGCCTGACGGCAAATACGCAATCGCCGTAGGCTACGACTTAGTATGGCACCAACCCACCGTCTATAGGTATGATGGCTCCGTTTTCAGGGAGGTCCATTTTCCTGAAGCCTCCGTATACCT
>JAHFOH010000069.1:0-5397 GCA_023266955.1 Nitrososphaerota archaeon | reverse complement strand
GGTTCAAGAAAGCCCAAGACGATCAACTTTCGAGCATCCGCCTCTGGAATTCCCCTAGACCATAGGTAGAAGATCTGATCCTCATCGATTGGGGCTACTGAGGCAGAATGCGTCGCCTTAACTTCATTCGTGTCTATCTCCAGTCCTGGAATTGCATCTGCCTTCGCGTCCTTGCTGAGAAGGATAGCATGCTCCGCGAGGTATGCGTTTGCGTTGATGGCCTTCTTCGAGATTCTTATCATACCTTTAAAGAGAGATCTTGATTTGTCAGTCATCGCCCCCCTCACTTCAACACTACCAGTAGTCTGAGGCGCGTCATGAACAAGGTCAGAGACTAAGTCGAAACGCTGCTCTCCATTTCCAAACGCCACTTCAACGTCTTGAGACGTGCTTCCCATTTCCTTCATGACTGAATCGAGTCTGGATCTAGTTACAGAACCACCTAGGTGCGAAGATGCCCAGGAAACTCGGGCACTTTGCTGACAACTTGCTCTTCGATTTAGAAGAACTATCGTCTCCTTGCTGGTCGCTTGAATTAGTGAAGACTGAAAAACAGCATTTGGACCCACATGCACCTCCGTAAGACCGCTGTAAAGAGAGGAAGTATTCTGTTGAGAATCTGCGGATGAATAAACCTCCTCTATGAAGGTGAGCTCGCTGTCCTCTTCGACTACCACTATTTGCTGACACAGCAATCCCATACCCCCTTCGGGTAGCACACAAACCGAACGGAACGGAACTTTGACTCTAACACCTTTCGGCACATAAACAAAGAGACCGAAATTTAGAAAGGCTTGATTTAATGCCGCAAACTTATCCTCATCCGGCGACAGCAGACGATTTTTCAGACGAGGAAATACAAGTTCATGATGCAGCCTCAACGCATCCTCGATGGTCTCGAAGATGATCCCCGCCTTTGCGAGTTGGTTCGGCAGGACAAGGCCAACTAGCTTTGACCCCGCGTGAACCTCTATTGCCTCCTCTTGAGCCCTGTTCAGAAACTTCTCTGCCTCCATCACAGCATTGGAACCAGGGTCGGCAGTCGGGTCAATTTTGCTCAGATCAATCTTCTTGACCACATCAATGTACTTGCTGTAAAGTGGAGACGGCTCAATCGGTAAATCCCTGTACAGCCGCAGAGCCTTTAGGCGATGTTCCTTGAGCCATTCAGGCTCAGACCTACTAACTGCTATAGCCTGTGCAGTCTCCTGACTGAATTTATCGGGAGCGCTCAAGCGGAAGCAGCTACCTAAGGTGAAGAGGTTGGATAAAACTGAAGCTAGGTTTGCAGACACCTAGCCGACTGAGCCCTTCATCTCGGCCTGTATTAGTCTATTGAACTCCACCGCATACTCCAACGGAATTTCCTTTGTAAACTCCTCGAGAAAGCCGTTCACGATCATGCTAAGAGCATCTTCCTCCGGTATACCTCTACTCATCAAATAAAACAGCTTTTCCTCACCAATCTTTCCAACAGTTGCCTCATGCGTTACAGTTGCATCCTCCCGGTTGATCTCCATGTATGGATATGTGTCAGTCCCGGAGTGCTCATCAAGCAAGAGTGCGTCGCACCTCACAGTAGATTTTACTCCAACCGCACTCTTCGCTACATGCACTAATCCCCGGTAGGTTGTTCTTCCACCGCCCGAGCTTACAGACTTTGATACAATCCTAGAAGTAGTGTTTGGTGCAAGATGCACTGCCTTTGCTCCTGCATCTTGATGTTGCCCCTTACTAGAAGCCATTGCGACCGAGAGTATGTACGCCTTCGCCCGAGGCCCAACCATGTAGACCGACGGATACTTCATGGTCAACCTGCTGCCTATGTTAGCGTCAACCCACTCCACCGTAGCATCCTCATAGGCATATGCCCTCTTTGTTACTAGGTTGTAGACATCCTTAGACCAGTTCTGGAGGGTAGTATACCTGACTTTAGAACCCTTCTTCGCGATGATCTCCACAACAGCAGAGTGCAAAGACTCCGTCGAGTAGATGGGTGCGGTGCAACCCTCAATATAGTGAACTTTGGAGTAAGGCTCTGCTATAATTAGCGTTCTTTCAAACTGACCCATGTTCTGGGTGTTGATTCTGAAGTAGGCTTGAAGCGGCATTTGCACCTCTACGCCTTCGGGGATGTAGACGAAGCTGCCACCACTCCACACAGCACTATTGAGGGCGGCAAACTTGTTGTCTTCGGGTGGAATCACTGTTCCCAAATGCTTCTTCACTATGTCAGGATACTTTGCCAGGGCAGTATCCGTATCGACGAATATAACCCCCTTCTCTTCTAGGGCCTTCTGGACGTTATGGTAGACGACCTCGGAATCATACTGAGCTCCGACTCCTGCCAGAAACTTCTGCTCAGCCTCCGTGATACCTAGCCTATCGTAGGCCTTCTTGATTTCTTGAGGCACTTCTTCCCATGTAGTGCTTTTCTTACCCGCAGCCTTAGCATAATAGATGATGTTGTTGAAGTCGATTTTGGAGAGGTCACCACCCCAGTTTGGCATCGCTCTCTTCAGAAAGTGCTCATAAGCACGTATTCTGAACCTAGTCATCCATTCGGGTTCGCCCTTTATCCTGGAGATCTCTTCAACTACTCCCCGGGAGAGACCCTTGTCGAGTTTATACTCATACTCTACATTGTCCTTGAAGTCGAATCTACTGTAGTCCAGCTGCATAATCTCCTTGGTTGAGCTCAAATTGTGACAAAAGTATGCCCTATGTTATATAAGGGTTCCTTAGTTTAGGATCATTCGGCTTTGGCGTCGCGGTTGAAATTTGCCCTCACTATAGGCTGACGCTCTTCCACTTCACCAACCCTCAAAGTCTTTGGGCGGCTTAAGCGCTGGAGCGGCTACTCGCTTCCCCTTGATCACCAGTTTTCCATTCTTGAAATCTATCTTAGAGTACTTCGTGACTTCTAATGCCTTTATCCTCTCCGACTTAGATCGTCTGCCAACTCGCCGTCCCTGGATATCCTCCGCGATCTGGGCCTTAACGTCTTGAATTGCATGCTTACAGCCGTAAAGGAGTGATGTTGGTGTCCCGTAAAGATCGACATGCTTAGTCTTCTCGGCTTCCTTCGCGCACTTCTTGCAAATGAAAACCTGAACCAAAATTACGCACTACAGTGGCACGCTTATCCTTAAGTCCTTTCATCTGTCGCGTTTGCTCCTATCCGAAGTTCACGTACTGCAGATTTCACAAAAAGCCGACTGCCATCCCCCGGTGTTAGTTTGCGGGGCTAGACTGGGGCTCGATTTCTCCCTTGAATGACTCGTAACCTTTCTCTTCGAGGAGGAGGGCCAACTCTTCACCCCCAGAACGCACGATCGCGCCGTCAACTAACACATGAACAAATTGGGGCTTAATGTATCGTAGAATTCGTTGATAATGAGTAATCAGAAGGACCCCCATCTCAGGCCCCGAGAGCGTGTTGATGCCCTCAGCCACCGTTTTCACCGAATCTATGTCGAGCCCGGAATCCGTTTCGTCGAGCACTGCAATCTTCGGTTGAAGAACTGCCATCTGCAGAATTTCACCTCTCTTCTTCTCACCCCCAGAGAAGCCTATGTTGAGGTAGCGGCTAGCGAACTCCTCATCCATCTTCAGAAGCTTCAATTTTTCCGCTAGAAAGTCCCTGAATTCCCATACTGAGATTGTCTCCGCAGCAACATCTTTTGGCCTACCAGCCCCTTTAGCGAAATTGTAAGCTGTTCTAAGAAAGTTGAAGACTGTTAGACCCGGAACTTCAAAGGGATACTGAAACGCCAAGAAAAGTCCCTTTTGCGCTCTTAGATTAGGCGACATAGTGAGAATACTCTCGCCATTTAGCGTGATGTCACCCTGAGTGACCTTATACTTTGGATGGCCCATTAGCACGAAGGCCAAAGTGCTCTTTCCAGAGCCGTTGGGACCCATCAGGGCATGTATTTCGCCCTGTCTGACGGTAAGATTCAGACCCCTAAGTATCTCCTTTCCTTCGACGCTAGCGTGAAGATCCCTTATGTTGAGGTCTACAGGCATCTCTGTATAGTTCCGAAGTCACGCGGCATCCTAGAATATTTAAAGCTTATAACGTATGTCATACTTATGCGGTATCGAAACCATGGTGCATCACCTACACGATGCAACTTCGGCGGAGGCTACCGTGGATCTTTCGAAGAGAATCGGTAAAACTCCGCTTATCCCTCTTACACCCTTCAGTGCAGCCGCTTCAAAAATCTTCGCAAAGCTGGAATGGTACAATCCGTTTGGCTCGCTAAAAGATCGTGCTGCCTATTGGATGATCAGGGAAGCAGAGAGAGAGGGCAAGCTTCGTGAAGGCCAAATAATAATCGAGCCCACTTCCGGTAACACCGGTATTGCTCTCGTCGGAATTGGCAGGTTAATGGGCTACAGGGTACAATCCGTTGTTCCTGAAAAAATAAGCGACGAAACGAAGAATATTCTCAGAAGTCTTGGAGCTGAACTATTAGAAACCGAGGATGATCTTTGTCCGAGAGTGGGGCCAGGAACCGACCAATCAATCGCCCTTGCCCAATCCATCGTCAAGGGTCATCCAGACAAGTATTTCATGCCGAACCAGTATGAAAATGACGCCAACTTCCTTGCTCATTACGAAAGCACAGGGCCCGAGATCTGGAGAGACACAGAAGGAAAGGTAACGCACTTCGTCACGGGCATCGGAACGGGAGGTACGATTACAGGAGCAGCTCAGTTCCTAAAGGAGAGAAATCCTCGCATCAAGGTTTACGGGGTCGAGCCTCAAAAGAACCATCACGTCCAAGGACTCAGAAACTTGGAAGAATCGGCTATGCCTGGCGTCTTAGAGAGAAGGTACGACCTAATCAATGAAAGGATAACCGTGAATGACGAGGATGCGTTTCAAATGGTTAGAAGCATTTATGAAAAAGAAAAGCTTCTCGTTGGACCATCATCAGGCGCAGCACTGCATGCTGCGAGGCAGGTAGCCGAGAGGGATGGCAATGGCTACGTCGTCGTCGTCCTTCCGGACGACGGAAGAAAGTATGGCACGGTATTTAGAGAGTTCAACACATTCAGTCCTGAGGAATTCAGAGAAATCCAGTCAAGAGCCCTGCACTTAGCTCAGCAAGAAGTACCTCTCCCGAGTTCGTAGCCTTTACCAACTAAAGAACACAAAGGTCGGTAGCGGAAAAAGAACAACGCGCCAGCATGAAAGCTGGAAACCTGCCCCGTCAAGGCTGGTTTTGGCTAGATAGACCCGAAAAGAGCGGACTCTCTTATGGGACACGATTTATAAGAAAGAAGGACGATTATTCAATGGAAAATGAAGGAGGCCCTCCTCTACCAGCCATTACCAACTGGCAGGATCAAGTGCACAGCATGTGCTAGATACTGCCAAATAGGGGA
>JAHFOH010000226.1 GCA_023266955.1 Nitrososphaerota archaeon | reverse complement strand
GTAGGTGCTTGCATGATTTTAGCAAGCCCTCCCTGATTTGTATTTAATGATTGCTGAAGCTAACTGAATACGGAGTTTTCGAGATCATGCAATCGACGCAAACGTTTAAGCCAAAATGCCTCGATGCACAGCTAGGTGCGAGAAATGATAGCCAAGGACCCGCTTGAAGGCTTCATCGAGGCGACACTTGTCAAGTCGGATAAGACTGGAAGGTACTATATCGTATCTTCGATAACTTCTCACCTACGAACCGTCGTGTTCAAATCAAATGAAAACGCCGAAGTGCTAGATCCAAGGTACTACAAGGAACCTAATCCGGTAAGTCATAGAGAGGCTGTTGAACGATGGTCTAAGGGCTTGGCGAAAGAGGACTTCTTTGCACCAGCTAAAGAACAGACTCCAGCGAAGGCAGCAGCCCCGGGTCAGTCAGCTGTCCCACCCCCAACCTAATCGTTACAAATTTCGGAATCCATATTTCCACTGCAGAACCCTAATATCCGCTCAGCCTTCATCACGTGGAAAACTTGGCTGAGAGCTCAAAGCACAGGGAGGACAGCTTCTACATTCACAGAGCATTAAACCACCCTCTACGCAAAAGAATCCTAGAGCTTCTGTCTGAGAAGGGAAGCATGAGCTTCACCGAGTTCAAGAAAACTCTTGATGTCAGAGTTGGAACGCTCTACTATCATTTCGACGCCCTCAGCCGACTCATATCTCAGGATGAGCAGAAGAGGTACATTCTAACTCCCCTTGGCCAGAGAGCGTATGAGGTTAGCAGGTCGGAGGAGTCCGTAGCCCCCTCTCGTCCCTTACTTCCTAAGCCAAGAAGTGCTGCGGGGGTCTACTTCAGGAATCTATTCCTCCCCTCCGGCTTCTTCTCCTATATCTACGCAAGACCAAGAGTCGGAATTCCGCTGGCGTTCCTAGTGATCGCACTTGGGGCACTGGTCTCTTTTCAAGCGAAACTAGACCCACTCCTTTTCTTCTTCGACCGAGCTATACAAGGTAGAGAAATACTCATACCAATTGAGCTTGTGTTGAGTTGGTTTGGGGTATTCCTTATTTCGGACTTGTTGGCGAGGGCGCTATTTCAGCGAAAAGGCGACCACTTGCTCCTCTTGATCGGGACATCGTTCGCATTCGCACCAGTACTACTGTTCCCTCTGCTTCGGTATCTCGATCTTTCGCTCGGATTGAGGTCTCCATTTACGAGGGATCCGACGGCGGTAAGAACTCTACTAGTTGCGCTTCAGACGTGGGCAATCGTGATTCTCACATACGCAGTATCATTGTCAAAAGGTCTGCGCATCGATAAGGCGACAATAGTAAGTCTCATCGTCGCCTACAGCAACATACTACTTCTATTCGTCCTGGGAAGAATAAGCTCACTCTAATTGAACTTCTTCACGTCAAGTGCCGAGATTCTTAGTTTTGCCGAGCAAATACAACTCATTCCCGGAACTAGCTAAGGGCCTTATCCGAAAACCAATTCCATTAGCGCATGTTAGTACCTAACAACGTGTAAATAACAAGGCGCCCTCTCTCACCATGTGGCGGATGCTGTCTCTCTCCTCCAACTAGTGTTGCGGTGGCTTCACTTCGTAGGAGGATTTGGTTGGCTGGGTTCGCTGGCCTTTCTGGCAGCAGTACTTTCGCCTAGCCTGTCTCGGCTCGCCGCCCCGCAGCGAGTGGCACTGCTAGAGGCAGTAGCACCCCGTCTCAATCAGCTGCTGATTGCAACCAGTATAGTGAACGTCGTTGCAGGAGCTAGCTTAGCGCTCGTACGCTCCAACCTAGAGACGGGCATCTTCTTAGGTTCTCAATGGGGATTAGCGATATTGACTGGAGCAATTATTACGTTGATTCTATTGGCGATAACTGCGGGAATTATTCTACCGCTCCTTGAACACTATATTCCCAATCCGGACGAAACGGCCTTCTCAAGAGTTTCCGAAGAAGAAAGCGCATCCTTAGAAGGAAAGCTCCGGCGATGGTCGGGATTAGCCGCGGGTCTGGGAGTTGCTGTCCTGTTCTTTATGGCACTTGCCGTCAGCCCCATCTAGTTACATGCAAGCAGTTTATACCATGTGAATCAGATTCAAACTAAATGCAAACAGAAGTTCCACCGGAGCTCCGCGGCTACTTCACTACAGGTGTAGCCGGGATAACTACGTTAGGCAGGGACGGACCTAACATAATGTCTGCAGAGTGGACATATCATGTTTCGTATAATCCCTTCCTAATATCGGTCCTCATTGATCCAAGGGAGTCGACTCATGAGATAATAGAGGAAACGAAGGAGTTTGGTGTTAACTTATGGGCGGAAGATCAAGCTCAGGTGTCTAGCGCCGCAGGAAATCATTCTATGAAGGATGTAAGGAAGCTGCCAAACCCGATATTCAAAACGTACCAGGCTACTTACATCAAGGCGCCAATGATAGAGGGCTGCATCCTGAACGCGGAATGTCGACTA
>JAHFOH010000006.1:9659-21848 GCA_023266955.1 Nitrososphaerota archaeon | reverse complement strand
CACCGTGTTGGCCCAATATGAGACTGTGACCCCCTCGGGGAATTCTGTCAAAATGGGTGCGATCCATTGCGCAAAAAAGAATGCACTTATCCCAATTACAGCTGCGACCGCGATGAGACTTTCGATGAATGGTTCAGCACCAAAGAAGATGACGAAGCCCCCGAAACCTAAGAAGGCTAGAATTACCAGTATTTTTGAAGGGCCTCGTAGAGATGAAACTGCTTGCGCTGGTCCATGAAGTAAATTCGGATTGGTATCCACCTCTGGCGGCACCCGATATCCCAAGTAGAGGTAGGCAACGAATAGGGACACAAGAATAATTGCGTCGAAAACGGCCAGCGTGCGCTTAGCAACGATAAGAAATGAATAGGCCGTCGAAACTAGCAGGAAGAAGACTTCAATGCTTTGTCTTCTATCTAAGACCACCTCGTTGATCCTCGAGCCAGCTCTTCTCGACGCAAGGTACGTAAGCAGAAAGATGACTGGCCAACCCGCACCGATCAACAATCTATTTGCTCCGGTCATTGTAGCAGTTGCAAGGTGTAGAATATCAGGATTATGAGCACCTTGTGAAGCGAGGACCACCTCGAAAGAATATTCGGGTAGCACTTGGATTAGCGCCAGCACAGCTAAGGCAAATGTTTGGGACACTAGGAACTGCATCGATTCAGTCGCCCAAGCAAGAAGAAAGGCGGCCGCGACTATAGTCAGACCTGTTGTACTTGCGACAACTAGTGGCAGGTGCCCCCCGAAGCCGAGAAAAATCACCGCAACGAACGGTATGAGAGTGGACAGGGAGAGAACTATCTGCAACTTGTCTTTCCCGGAAAATGCAGTAGTGAAGTTTCTAGAGCCCAACTTTTCCTGCTCCACATATTGTTCGTATTTAAGGCGTCAGCAAATTTCGAGATCCAACTTGACTAAGGCTTTGCCCTTGGTGCGAGGACGAGTTATGGCTGTTGCCACCTACGACATGAACCTACTTCAGAAAATTTTTTTTAGGAACAATATCTGAAGCAAAGAAACAACGCAGCCGAGTTTGCAAACTCACCTGCTAATAGGGCGTTTCAACAATGCATACAGCATGACAGCCAAACCTACAGCAAAGGCGATGAAAGAAACGGCCAATGCGCTTGCTAATGGATATTTCAAACGCGAGAGAGCGAATAGGCTAAGCGGAGAAATAATCAGGAGAGCCAATCCCACGCCTTCTATCGCTGTTTTTCCGCTAGCCGAAATCACATTTCGCGGAAACGTGATGAATAGGGAGACGGTGAATAGAAAAAGCGGAAAAACGATAGAGTACCTTCCACTGAGGAAGACCGCAAAGACTCTGAAAAAGCTGGTACTATAACCACTCGCAACCCAAGCGAAGACAGCCGAGAGCAGCAGTGAAATCACGGCCACAAACTGAAGTCTTCGAGAATTCACTAGAAGACTAGTTCTTCGATTCTCTGGCGACGCTAAACCTAGATCGATAATGATGGCCCCACATACGCCGATCACTCCAATCAGGAAGGTGAGCGGATCTTTGGTAACCGTGAGAAACAATGTAAGCGAGGGAGAGGACGCAAGTCCCTCTTTCACCCATAAGAACAAGCCATAAACCCCGCTGACAATGAAAGGCGAGAGATAAAGAAAGAACCCTGCGTCTTCAGCGAAGTCAATGCGATTCAAAGGACACTTCGCTAGAAATCCTACGGTATTTTAATCATTGGCAAGGATCTGTTCGAAGAATACTTTGCGAGCGAATGTAAGGTATGCAGTATGCCCTATCATTCTTGATGAGGGACGCGTCATCCCCATCCTAGCCTCAAGACCACGCAGGAGTATCTCCACAGTCTCAATGTTCACAAATCCAGTCTTCTCCAATTCAATTACCAGTTTCTCAGCCTGGTTAGCAGTCGGAGTTATTGCAGAAATCACTGCTCCACCCTTCAATGCGCGCCAAACCGGATTCAGCACATTCCAAGGGTCACCAACATCTATCACCGCAGCATCAGCATCCTCCACATCCACTCCCTCTCGTGCATCCTTCAGGTTTACCGTTACAAAATCGAGCAGCCCTGCACGACCTAGATTCTTCTTCGCGATTTCGATGAATTCCTCTCTCATCTCATAGGAATAGATGCGTCCGTCGGGACGCACCAAGTTTGCTAGGACAGTTGTCATAGCTCCACTACCCGTTCCGATTTCAAGAACCACGAAGCCAGAGGAGACACCCATCTTTACCACTATCAGCCCCATATCCTTCGGATAGATAACTTGAGTTCTCCGTTCACCCTTCATCACGAAATCCTCAATCGTAGGTCGAAGAATCCACAAAGCTCTGCCCAAGCTCGTTGTCAACTGAGAACCGTATCTCTTGCCGATTACAGAATCGAATTGCAGATAGCCTACATGCGTATGCAGCGAGCCTTTTTCTTGAATTCTCACAAGCCACGTCTTCCTCGGAGACAAATATAGTAAGGCCAAGTCGCCAGTTGCCACAGTCGCCGATGTGGGACTCACATTTTACGAGAGAACTCGGTACCCTTAAATATCAAGTGCCCTTAATGGTGGTTCGAGGATAAGACCTAACGAATGTCTGAGGAAGGGCAACCATCTGCCGAACAGCCCGAAGGTTTCAGTGGTCGACGGTTCCCAAAAACATACTTCATGGAAAAACCTGTTAAAGTAGGAGAGGAAATAGACGTGACAATATCGGAGGTCAGTCGACGTGGAGACGGCCTTACGAGGGTTCAGGGCTATGTTATCTTTGTGCCCAATGCTAAGCAGGGGGATAGCGTAAAGATCCGCATAACCCAAATTAGGCCAAACTACGCTATCGGGCAAGTAGTCTAGTCTCATCGTTATACGGCAAGCCACTTCGCGCCTGTTTGATTAGAACGGAGGCACCGATTGCTAGGATCTATACGAGACTTGGTTTTTCGCAAATCAGTCTATGGAATGGATAAAACTCGGATGTCCTAGGCTCGCCACCAGTCAAAGGTGATGAACTCAACCCTTGACTTACGCACATCCGAAATCGCGACGAGGAACTGTTTTCTCACGGTGGTGGCTAGCCTCCCTGAAAGCACTATTCCCGTTGCAGTCAATTTTTCATTAGGCTTAACCACTTGAACCATGTATGGAGCATGATCAATTCCAGGTCCATGCTCATAGACGGCAAAGTCACATCCAAATTTAATGCCAGGCGCAACTACGAGGCCGGATTCTCTCAATTCCTTGTAAACCAAGAACTTCTCTTTGAAGTCTACGTATTCCCTTTCACAAATGTCCTCCATTTTCCTCTCTGATACTAGATTTCTGTCAGACACGCTCACGCGGAGAAGACCCTTCTTCATCAGGTAACATGCTTCCATGAGGTCCAGAATGAGAGGAGCATTGAAATCTGCTGCCTTCGGCTTAGGAATACCTAATGGTTTTCCGTAGAAGCCTTCTTTGAATAGTCGCCTCGAATCCTCTATATTCCAAATGACGATCCGATTTTCAACCAGCTCTCCACGAGCTGTTTTCTCTTTAGCCGTCGGCAAAGTCGCCTATAATCCCAATGATAGTATAGTTAAAGAGTCGGATGCAGTGAGACATCTATCAGTCATATCCTCGATGCTCTCAAGGATATCCCTAAGGATGATAAGATCCTTCACTGCTCTGACCTCCTTTAGAAGCCTTGCAGACAGCATTCTATACTTATCGTCAATTTCCTTCTCAATCTTCTGAACGTCATTAGCTAGACGGATTGCATCACTCGGGTTCATAGCCAGCGCTCTAACCAAATCATTCATTCGCTGCAGGGCTTCAACGGACATATCGACCAGTCCCTTGACCTCATCTCTAAACTTACCCCGTCGAAGAGCACTTCTCTTGACTTGGGAGAATTTGAACGCTATTCCACTCAAATATCCAGCAATATCTTCAATATTGTAGGCAGTTCTCAGAACGTCTTCCCGATTCATCATCATGGTGCCAATCTCAGCTAGTTCACGGGTCAAGGTCCTGCGCAGGGACTCAATATCATCCTCCGCCTTTCCAATCCGCAATTGAGCAGCCTGTAAACCCTTTTGATCATTCTTCAATAGCGCTGTGAACGCCAATGAGAGGTCACGAGCAGCATCTAGCACCTTACGAGACTCATCCTGAAGAACTGCGAGCGTTCTTCTTTTAGCTTGGATCTCAGCCTCACCGCTAAACATCAAGTATCTATCAAAAAGCTCACGGACCTTAAAATAACTTTAGAAAAACCCACTATATCGAAGACCGATGTACCATCCCACCGCCGGTGGGGTAAGCGGTCCGCAGAACTTCAAGCTTATACGGCGTCGACTCACGCCTCAGGAAGGAGTTGAAGCCATTACCAAAACAGGTTACCGTGGTGAAGCATCCTATCATCCTTGAGCAATTGAGTATAGCGCGGAACAAGAATAGTAACCAGATCGAGTTCAGGAAGGCTATCTACAGAATAGGCCGCCATATGGCCTATGAATTCATGAGAACACTAGAACTCCAGGAGTACTCGATGGAGACTCCACTCTCGAAAACGACCGGCTACAGAGTATTGGAAAGGGACAAGGTCCTGATCGTCCTAGTTCTCCGGGCGGCTATTCCTTTCGTAGAAGGCCTTTACAAAATGTTCCCGATGGCTAGAACCGGGATAATAAGCGCGTGGCGTGGACCGGCGCCTAAGTTTAAGGTGGATGTCAATTACGTCAAGATACCGGACATCAGCCAGCAGGACACCGTCATGGTTGCAGACCCCATGCTTGCCACCGGGAATACGCTCATCGAAATTGGGAAGAAGGTGTTGCAGAGGGGTAGACCTAAGAGGCTTGTTTTCATCAGTGTACTTGCGGTAATGGTTGGAATAAAGAGGATCATCAAAGAATTCCCGGAGGCTGAGATCTATACCTGTGCTATCGACCCAGAGCTGAACAGGAAGGGCTACATCGTCCCAGGCCTAGGAGATGCAGGGGACAGATGCTTTGGTTCTCCTGAGAGACACGAAATAAAATAAACCCCTATGCTGCCGCGACTTCGCTAGCAGCTTCGCCAATTTTCTTAAGCTGTCTCCGGTACATTTGAACAATTTCAGAAACCGAGGTAGCATCTTCAGGCGCCTTATCATCTCTTAGTTTCCCTGTATACTTAGGAAACCTTAGCGCTAGACCTGAGCCTTTCCTGATCGCATCCCTTCCACAGGGATATATAGGACTCAACGTAATTTCAGAAGCTATCGTTTCAATCACGACCTTCGGACGGAACCAAATGTCCGCTTCAAGCGCGGAGTCAACTCTCGGATCCTTCGTTGGAATTTGATGAGGCTTGAGCAATTCAGGAAAACGTTCAAGATCTTCATCAGTAAATCCAGTCCCTATCTTCGTTGCAGTCGGCAACCTGCCCGTCTCCTTATCATACGCAGCCAGAAGAAAAGTCCCGTATTTGCCAGCCCTCCTACCCCTACCGTAAAATGCTCCGACTACCACCAGATCAATTGTGTCACTCAGTTCACTCCTGTACTCTCTTTTCAATTTGATCCATGAAAACTCTCTAGCCCCAGCTCTGTACACACTCTTCAGGTCTTTAACGACGAGTCCCTCACATCCATCTATGATGGCTTGCTGCATAAAGTGCTCTATCTTCTCAGGATCATCTGTAATAATCGAGGGCACTATTCTGATCACATGATTGTGCTCCACAATCTTTTCCAACGCTCTCCTTCTGTCTTCATAGGGTCTTGAAGTATAGTCTATATCGTCAGCGTAAAGAACATCAAAGCAGTTAAGGACTGTAGGATACTTTCTCATCGCCTCTTCAACGCCGTACTTTCTTCTCCTGTGCATCAGTTCTTGAAATGGAAGATATTCACCGGTGTCAAGGTTTACCGCTACAACTTCTGCTTCAAGTATCGCCTCCGTTGCACGTACGTGCTTCAGCGTCGCCTCACCGGCATCCGGATAATGGTTTGTTATGTTCTCCAATCTACGCGAGAAAATCATCACCTTACCATTCATTTTATGCAGCTGAAGTCTCTCGCCGTCTAGTTTGTATTCTGCCGCACACTTTCCGCCAAGCTTCTCGACGATCTGCTCCGCGGTCTCCATCCTCTCCGCCAGCATCGGCCTTACGGGTTTACCAACGGTGATACGAAACTTTTTGATTGGCTCAAGACCTTCAAGGGCAATTGTTCTGGCCACTGCCCCCAAATCACTGGATAGATTATATGCCCGCTCAAGATAGATTCGGTTCGTTTTATCTCCCGTATATGCTACCGCCAATGCGTCGAGAACCGTGTAGTCAGCGATACCTAGTCGCAGCTGCCCCATTACTGTCCTCATCACGTATTTCGCCTCCATCGGTGTCGAATCGTTTAGCAGACTACTTAGTAACCGAAGCTTTGTCTCCAGCGAACCTTGACCAGAGGTGTCGGCAATTCGATCCAGCAACTCATAGACTCGCTGTACCGTCAGCGGCTTTGACAATAGTGTCACTTGACCCCTCTTCCCTAGGTACTGTTCGGCAACGGTGCCGATATCTCCCCTCTTCTTGTACACTGATTCAACTTGTTTTTGATCCACACCTGCTGAGAGCGAGATGACTCTCAGCGCCAATTTTTCTGCAACTCCGATCTCAACTCCTTTAAAATCTGGATACAACTTCCCCTGCGTTAGATAGATCACCTTGTCGATTACGTCCTTCGGTGTCTTCAGAATCAATTGAACGAGATGGTCGATGAGCTCCAGTCGCTTGGTCGTGCCCTCCATCTTCTCGTAGATTTCTGCGACGGCAGCGTAGCGCAAACGGTTGCAAACCTCTTCAGAATTTCGAGTTCTAATGTGTCTTTCCAGCAAGCCTTAAAACTGCAGACCTCAGCAAGACGCTTGGATATGGGAGGAACCAAGAAGAAGCCGCTCTCGCAGGTGGAAAAGGCTCAGGCTGCAGCCCCGAAGCCTGAGAAGAAGGAAAAGGAAACGAAGACTAGTGGACAGAAGGTCAAGTTGTCAGCCATAGCCAGGGTGGATGAGCAGCAGGCATTGAAGTCTCTTTCTCAACTCAAGGCTATCACCATTTACGCTGCGGCGAAAGCATTAGGAGTAAATGCCTCCGTAGCCTCTTCACTTCTAAGATCGTTAGAGTCTAAGAATCTCATCGGGAAAGTAGGGGGCTTCAGCGGACACTATGTGTATAGCCCACTGTCATCTTAGATTGACTCCAGACGAATCACATCCCCAGCCTCGGCCCTTTCAAGTAAGTCGATTCCAGAGAGCATTCTCCCTAACGGGTTCATGGGTCGCGCAACGATTGAGTCCTTTAGGAAAAAGCATACGCCCCCATTGGCTGCCAAGAATGCGACATCCCCCCTCTTGAAGCTGCTTCGAGCCTTTTCAACACCCGCAACCACGTTGCTCGTCACATAGATGAACTGATCCAGATATCTGCTGACACGACTCTGCAAAGGCAGATTCCGCAGCAACTCACCAAGTGTTACAGGGGAAAGGTGACGAAATACCTCAGCGTCGGCCTCCCCCTTACCCTGCAGGGAAATACGGATTATGACTTTCGAAACTGATGAGGGCAATCAGTCCTCTTATCCTTGTCTTCCACCATCTAATTCTTTGCGTTCTGAAGAAGACATTTTGCTTAGCAACCTTTATACGGAGTGGCCAATCGCGTGCACTAGCTTCCTCGGAGGCACCCCGACCTGTGAAAACTTCTGCGGCGAAGAAACCTAGCCGCGGTGTTTCACGACGAAAACAACGAAAGACGGTGGTCGAAGAAGTCAAGCGACCAAAGATTAACATTGGTCCGCCGAAGCTGACGCGTTTTGAAAGGGCAAGAATAATCGGAGCTAGAGCGCTACAATTAGCTCTAGGTGCTCCTCCGTTTATTCAAGTGAAGCCTACTGTCAGAGATCCGATAAGCATAGCGATGGAGGAACTGGAGTTGATGGCACTCCCTATTTCAATAAGACGGGCTCTACCCGACGGAACATACCAAGACATCCCGATCGACTGGCTACTCCAGTGAATTCTGAAAACTCAACTGCCTTATGAGAACGACGTCCTTAGTCTTCAATCATTCGAACGTCGGAGTAGTACAACAGGAAAGCCCCGCAACAAAATAATGCTAGTATCGCGTGGAATCCCGCAATGTCTCCACGAAAGAGATTGTTGTCAGTAGAAAGTAAGCTTAAGCTGTTCTGATTCGTTCCAACATTAGGAAAAGAAAACGCAGTTTCACCAATGGTTACAAGAAATTCGGAGAAAAAACTGAGGGGAACTGCACAAAAGATTTATTAACAAATTTTTCAAGCGGATGTCTAAATAAGTTGGTTGAGGCAAACTCGCGGCCCGTTGCGAAAATTCGGGTTTCAACGCGGGTTTTCTCTGAGAACGAGATCAGAGAAATATCGCAGAAATATGGCACGCCTGTCTTTCTCATCGATGAGGAGACTCTTCGTCGTAAAGTAAGGGAACTTGAGGAAGCCTTCAGCGGGTTCCGTGGTCCCATTAGGATCGCGTACTCGATGAAGGCGAATTTCAATCCGGCTGTCGTTAAAGTCTTCGTTTCTGAGGGCATCCTGTTTGATATCACCTCACTGGGAGAGCTGTACTTCTATTCTAGATGTGGGGGAGCCCCTGAAAACGCAATTTACACTAGCGTCACCGAAGAGGAGCAAGAATTCTTTCAGATCCTGCAGGCTGGTGTATCCCGCATCGTGGTCGGCTCCTACAATGGACTCATCAACCTAATCAACGCGTCCGAACGTGCACAAAAAAGCCCGAGAATTTTGGCTCGAGTGAACCCCGAAGTCGCCGTGAAAGCAGGGATTAGAGCATCATATAGACATGGAAAGTTCGGAGTTCCCTTTAACTCCGGCACGACTGACAGCGCACACCACCTTGTGAGGAAAATCATGGACAATCCCAGGCTAATCTTCGAGGGCTTTCATTTCCACCTCGGCTCTCAAGTAGTTGATCCACAGTGCTTCCTATCAGCGCTTGACAAGTTGGAAATTTTCATTCATAGGATGTCAAGAGAATATCCTGACATTAACGTCAAGGTTATTGACATTGGAGGGGGAACGCCAGTTGTCTACGACGAACCAGTTCCAACTCCACGTGAAATTGGGACAATGCTGATGCCAAGGCTTAACCAACTGGCCCAAAGACTCAATTCAAATCCCACAGTGATTTTGGAGAGTGGACGGTATCTATCTGCCGAATCCTGCGTCCTTGTGTCCAAGATAGTGAACGCCAAGACTTACGGTGACCAAAAGCTCATCTTCGTAGATGCCGGCTATCACCTACTTTTGGACGCAGCGTTGTTGCGCCAAGAGTACCCACAGGAAGTGTATCCAAAGGGGAGGTATGAGCCAGAATCACGAATCACCGTTGCAGGAAGACTCTGTGATACCTACGATATCTTCCCCAGCTCCCAACTTTCGAATCTCGATGGTGCATCGGTCGGGAAGTTCCTGGCGTTTCGGAACGTCGGGGCGTATTCAATAGTCTTCAACATGCCCTTCCATTGCCAAACCAAACCCGCAATCGTAATGCGACGCATGAACGGCGATTTCGTTCTCGTACGACAGGCTCAGACTATCGAGGACCTGTACCGAGAAGAAGGCGGAGAACTAGAGATCACCTTCTAGTGCTCACGGAACGGACATACGTTAACATCAAATAGACTGTGGACAGGGTGAACGTTGTGTCACTGGAAGTCGTCGCGGGACCGATGTTCGCTGGGAAGACTTCCGAGCTGATAAGGCTTGTAGAAAGAGAGGTCTATGCAAAGAAACACGCAGGAATCTTCAAACCTTCGTTCGACACGCGCTACAGTGCAAAAGAGGTTGTAACACACAATGGCCTAAGATACAGTGCGTTCGTAGTCCCCGCGGACAAAGCAGGCATCTCAAAGATACGCTCAACATCGGCGAAAGCGAATCTCAATGTTGTTGCAGTGGATGAGATCCAGTTCTTCCCAATGTCCATCGTGAAGACATGTGTCACACTTGCAGATGACGGTAAGAGAGTAATCGTTAGCGGGTTGAACCTGAATTTCCGGGGAGAACCGTTTCCCACCACTTTGGAATTCTTGAGCATTGCAGATAAAGTCGTCTTTCTTACCGCGGTTTGCGTAATATGTGGCGGGGAAGCGAGCAGAACTCAAAGACTCATAGGTGGCAAGCCTGCGCCGAAGGATAGTCCGATAGTGGTAATCGGGGGAAAAGAGCTTTACGAGCCAAGGTGTAGAACCTGCTATCAGCCTCCCGCGTAAATGTTAGTTCCATAATTGGTCTCATAGCCATCTAACGGTTAATTATTCGCTGGGGTCTATCGATAATCCACGGAGTTTTGAATATTGCCACGGAACGCCATCATTATGGGGGCTGCGGGGAGGGACTTCCACAATTTCAACGTAGTATTCAGAGACAATCCTGACTACACAGTGATCGCCTTCACAGCCACGCAGATACCCTTTATTCAGGACCGAACCTATCCTCCGGAGCTTGCAGGAAGACTCTATCCCACCGGAATACCGATTCATGATGAGGAGAAGCTTTCTGAGTTAATACGCGAGCATTATGTCACTGACGTCTTCTTTTCTTATAGCGACATTTCTCATGAAAATGTGATGCATTTAGCATCACTGGTTCTTGCCAAAGGAGCTTCGTTCCATCTTCTTGGCCCTGGGGATACCATGCTTACTTCAACGAAGCCGGTGATTGCTGTTCTAGCTGTCCGCACAGGAGCCGGAAAAAGCACAATCTCTAGGAAGGTTGTCGACATATGCAGGAAGAGTGGTCTAAAACCAGTTGTCGTAAGACATCCGATGCCTTATGGAACTTTCAAACATCCGGTTCAAAGATTTGAGAAGCCAAGCGATTTGGAGAAGTTTGAAACAACGATAGAAGAAAGAGAGGAATACGAGGGACATATGGAAAGGGGAGTTGTTGTCTTCGCCGGAATAGACTACCAATTGATTCTGTGGGAAGCAGAGAAGGAGGCTGACGTAATCGTTTGGGACGGCGGAAATAACGACTTCTCCTTCTATAAACCGGCAATCACTATAGTGGTGGCTGATCCTCTGCGAGCTGGACACGAGAGCAGATATCATCCAGGAGAAACCAACATAAGAATGGCAGACATAATCGTAGTTAACAAGTCCAACATTGCTGAGCCCAAGGACGTTGAGCGGGTAACCCAATCCTGTAGAAAACTGAATCCCGAAGCTAAGATAGTCCAGATCAGGTCGGATGCTGTACTCGATAGACCAGACATGGTTAAGGGAAAGAGAGCTCTTATCGTTGAGGATGGGCCCTCCGTCACTCATGGTGAGTTGAGTGAAGGTGCTGGCGCGGCGGCGGCCCGAGGGATCGGTGCCGTGCTGGTTGACCCTAGGGCTCATGCCGTTGGATCTATCAAGAACGCATACGAAAAGTACCCAAACATTGGTCCTGTTCTACCAGCCTTAGGTTACAACCCTTCCCAACTGAAAGACTTGGAGCGGACCATTGCAGCTGTTGACTGTGATGTAGTCGTCCTTGGAACGCCTGCAGATCTAACACGACTAATCGCCATCGAGAAGCCGGTGGCGAAGGTACGGTTTGAAGCGTCAGACATGGACTCACCTGGTCTAGAAGAATACCTCACTCAAGGTTTGGCAAGGCTATAGAACGGAATTGGACCTACCACCAGCAGAACTGCCTAAGACGAAGCAGAACGCATTCTACCATGTCAGGGTCAAACCGGAGCAAGTCGGCCGATTTGTTCTCATTCCAGGAGATCCAGATAGGGTTCCCCTTATCGCAAGCTTCTTAGAAGATGGCAAGAAGGTTGCTGAGCACAGGGAATTCAGAGTACACAATGGGTACGCCGCCGGACAGCTTGTAACTGTCGTCTCATCTGGAATCGGCTCGCCAGCAGTTGCAATCGTTTTGGAAGAGCTTGCGCGTGCTGGTGCACAAACTTTCATCCGAGTTGGCACCTGCGGAGCGATCCAACGCCGAATAAATCTTGGCGACCTCATAATTCCCTGTGCTGCTGTAAGGATGGAAGGAACGAGCGTCCAGTACGTTCCACCGGAGTACCCAGCTGTCGCCAGCCCTGACGTCACCATTTCGCTAGTCGCTTCATGCAGAAGCTTAGACTTCCGCAACCACCTTGGTATCTGCGCATCTACCGACTC
>JAHFOH010000006.1:0-9559 GCA_023266955.1 Nitrososphaerota archaeon | reverse complement strand
ACTCTGAGTTGGCAGGGTGTTGCATGGTCTGCCGAGACGACAACATAAGATTCGCCTAGGTTCAAAGATGAGAGTATTGTCTTGAAGAATCGAAAGTCAATTTCCTCAATCACCCTTTTCTTAGCTTTGGCATTTCCGTCGTGACCAGGCTCATCCGGACCCTTTATGTGAACATAAACGACGTCAAATCTTTCAAGCAGGTCCACACATTTTGAAGCCTTCTCTTCATAATCTGATTGGGCACCGGCTTCAAACTCTTGCATACCGGTCAGACGTGAAATACCCTTTTCCACGGGCATATCAACGATCGACGCGAAGCTTCTCCCATATTTTTCATTAAGCTTCTGAATCGTTGGAAGGGAATTTCCCGCATCCCTAAGCAGGATTGCATTCGCAGGTCTCTTGTTCTCCCTTATCCGTTTAAGATTGACATTAGCGGATGAAAGTATCTTAAGGGATTGTTGCGTGAAACTGTTTACCAGGCTTGCTACAATCTTGGAAGACTTCGCGGTACCTACTGGTTTACAGGGTAGAAGCCGACTTACGGAAGCGTCTTCACGAACAAGCCCTATCCTTCCCTTTCGAATATAACCAGGGTCCGTGTTGGTTATGTTTGCTGAGAGCGGTTCGCTAGCCCGAATAACCAGAACTCCACGGTATCCAACTGTAGAAACGAACGAAAAAGAAGCGCCCTCAAGCTTCACCCCCTTATTGATCAGGATCGCAAGCTCCACAGCCTCTTCGTTTGAAAAGTCTCGACCGGCCCGCCGATCTGCAATACTTCGGTCTGCTGCGATTGTCCCAAAGTTAGCACGAAGCGCCAAGTCACCGTTTTGGAAATCCAAGTCTGCTCCAACCGCTTCGACGACGCCCCTTCCTGGATAGTCCTTCTCGAATCGATAACCTAACATACCAAATACTGCAACATCCGACTCGGGTGCGACTTTCTGACCTAACGGCTGCACCCTCCTCAGCAAACCGCCTCTTGCGATCACGTCGAGGTATCGTGTTCGCGCTGCCTGCAAAGGCGTCGTCCAGTTCAGAGATGGGTCGGGCCGATCGCCCACGCCATCCAAAAGAATCAACAGAAGACGAGCCATCGACCCTCCCAATTTGACAAACACGATTGTAAAAGACTATAAACTGTTGCTGCAAGCGGGCTGAAACGACGACTCGCTTGGGTGAACTGAGGAAGGACTATTTCACTGAGCGGCTCGTTATAGTCTCTGCGGAAAGATCGAAACGAATATCGGAGCTAAAAGAGGAGGAGCAGCCGCTGAAGTCCGAGTGTCCGTTCTGCCCAGGCAATGAAAGGTTGACGCCTCCAGCCGATCTCGTATTGGTTGAAAGGGAGGGTACCTTGCTAAAACTCACAGACAGTGAATTCGAAGTCCACCCTAATTGGTCCGTCAGAGTGTTCCCTCAGGCGGCATCATCTGTGAGCTTGAATCCGCCTTCGACATATAGTGATTCACCGCTTTACAGTGAGCCGGCATACGGCTACCACTACATCGTCGTAGCCACACCGAATCATGAAGAATCATTTTCCAAGATGAGTGTCGACCAGTGGATGAATGTCCTCGCCACTACTCAAGATAAGATGCGATGGCTGTATTCACAGAAGAGAGTATCTTACGTCGCAGTCTTTGTCAATAACGGGAGGGATGCTGGTGCCTCCATTCCTCACCCCCACCTTCAGCTGTTGACCCTACCTAGATTACCACCGCTAGTGGAGGAAGAGGCGACCGCCGTTCAGAAGTCGATGTACGAACTTGGCATTTGTCCAATGTGTTCTGTTGTAGGAGCTGAACTTGGAGGCCCAAGGCAAATCCTAGCGACAGATTCATTTGTATCATTCAGTCCTTGGGCTCCGACACACGCCTTCGAATTCTGGATCTTTCCAAAGCGACATCAGACGAGTTTCCTGAAGGTCGCTCAGAAGGAGATCAGGGACCTAGCCCTTATGCTTAGGTCGACATTGGGAGGATTGTCACGGGCCCTAAATGAACCAGCATTCAGCATGGTCTTCCATACTTCGCCTGAGAAGAAGACTACAAAACAGCTCCACTGGCATATAGAGGTCTATCCGCAGCTGACGAGGTGGTCGGGACTAGAGAAGGGAGCTGGCGTCTACATCAACCAAATACCCCCAGAGCAGGCGGCCGAGGTCTTAGGGATGAACGCTCGGAAAGAACTTGCCTCTCTTATCGGAATCAGCTAGCGAAACTTGGGACTCAGCCGAGGCTGAATTGTGTTTTCAATACGCCCGCCATGTAACGTTCTGACTGCGTCAATTCAAAGACTCTCCTCAAAAGCTCAATATCATGATGTTCTGGCTTAATATGACGCCTTCTCATCATTCTCCTTTGAGTCTCTATTGCTGAATCCAGCTCCAATTCAGTGAGTTTGGAGCCTAACGTCTTGGCGTAGATTGTAAAACTCGGAACATCTTCCGATACAAAGCCGTGGAGATGCGAGCAGACACCGGCTCTTATTCCGGTATAGATCTGTGTTCCAATAGACGTCTTGCAATAGTCTCCCAGGAAGCAACCAACCTTCAGCAGCCCTGAATCAACCTTTTCACCCTGAAAATTCATTCTGACAGTGCCATACGTATTCTTCAAGTCAGAGTTAGCGGTAAGTGCGCCAACGTTGACCCATTCGCCGACATACGAGTGTCCAAAAAACCCACTGTGAGCCTTGTTAGAGTAGCCAGAGAAAACCGACTGCTCCACTTCTCCGCCTATTCTGCATTGATCTGCTATCGATGTCCCCTTCCCGACCAAGGCGGACCTAATTATTGTCTGCTTGCCAATGTAAGCAGGACCCACTACTCTCGAGAACGATTGGATTTCAGCCTCCTGTTCAACTGTAATTGGACCAAACCTAGTATCGAATACTACGTTAGGTTCAATAGTGGCTTCACCATCTATGCTTACCTGCTTAGTTGAACCAAGAACATTGCTGGCTTCAACCTGCAGTCGGTCACTTTTTAGAGCAAACTGACGGCTGATGGCTTCGCTGTTATCTTCAATGAGTTCCCAAGGATACTTCCAAAGGCCGCTTGAAAGTTCATACTTGTTATGCATCCGTCTGAACTTTCCATCGATATTCGTAGGCGATAGATTGCCATCTAACTCCCTTCCAACAACTTTGGCCAGGACAAGATTTCCGTCATCCATCGCGGCAAATCTCTCCTTTTTCCTCAGCATCTTGTGGAAGTCTTTCATCCAAGGTTTTGCCAAACCGTTCACTAGAAGAGCTTCCTCGTCCTTTTCAAATGAGTTAACATCAACAGAAAGATGTGCCTTAGTAGTGTCAACAAGATGGTCTCTGACGAGTAAAGAATACCTAGATGTCGCCAACGAATCGAGTAAACTCGTCAAGAGCGTCTGAGCTCCAAGTAGCAACGTGAAGCACGGTCTTGTCAAGGTGAGCGGAGAGAAGTTGTGTGTGGCTCTACCTTCGAAAATGGTTACTTGCATTATATGCTTCCCTGTTGGGTAGCTAAAGGATCTTACCTAGCCTCTCTAGATATTTTTCGTATGCTGACGTGTAGGCACGTCGATCGCCAATATCGATGAAATCACCCTTGGCTCGATGGGCAAAGATACGCTCTCCCGACTTCAGTGCTGCACGGAATGCACCATCCATACTCACCATACCAGACGGTATATACTCCAGAAAGCGAGGCTCCATAACATAGCATCCCACATTGATGAGGCCAGAAACTTCTGGCTTTTCCCTCCAATCCTTGACACCCCCTCGTTCATCAACATCAACAAAGCCGTACCTCAAGGTGGTCTTGTATGGCATTACAACGATAGTGGCTAGAGCCCTCTTGGTCAAGTGGAAATCGACTACCGAATTAAGCCTGAAATCAAATACCATATCTGCATATACACAGGTGAACGTTCCGTCAATGAAGGGTTGAGCCGTCTTAAGCTGCCCTGCAATTCCCAGTGGTCTATTAGCCCGAGCGTACGAAATATTAACGCCGAACTCTTTGCCATCCCCGAAGTAGTCTTCAATCACCCTTCTAAGATATCCTACGCAGAGGACAATATCAGTTACACCACTTTTCCTTAGCCATTGCACCGTATGTTCAAGAACGGGCTTGTCCCCTAAAGGAAGCATAGGCTTTGGGAGGAAGAGGGTGTACGGCCTCAGCCTTGTACCTAGGCCCCCCGCCAAGACTACAGCCTTGATTTTGCCCAGCTTCAATTCCGTTTGATCCGCATTAAGTCGAACCTAAGTTAAGCGTTTGTTTAGTCTCAGGTCTGTTAACCTGAATTCATCTTGGAAACCTTTATAGTGGGAAGACGAATTCCGACTAGGTTAACATCCTCTAATGCGTTTTGAAACTAAACCGGATTGGTTGAAGGTAAGGGCACCAGCCGGGGAGAATTACGAGAGGCTCAAAATTCTACTCAGAAAGCTTGATCTTCACACCGTATGCGAAGAAGCTCACTGCCCTAACATTCATGAATGTTGGGGTGGCGGTACAGCCACACTCATGTTGATGGGTGACACGTGCACGAGGGCGTGCAGATTCTGCATGGTCAAAAGCGGGAATCCCACGGGGGAACTTGACCAATGGGAGCCCTTCAAAGTAGCCTATGCGTTAGCTGAGCTTGAGCTGGACTACGTGGTGCTGACATCGGTGGATAGGGACGATTTGCCCGACGGAGGAGCCCATCACTTCGCTAGAACGATCAGTGAAATTAAGCAGAGGAACCCAGAGCTTATTGTTGAAGTGCTGATACCGGATTTCCGTGGAGACCTAGAAGCGCTAAAGAAGGTGGTGGATGCTAAGCCTCACGTAATCTCTCACAATGTCGAAACAACGAGAAGACTAACTCCGAAAGTCAGAGACCCCAGAGCGGGTTACGATCAATCACTAACTGTCCTCAGGACGATAAAAGGGATGGATCAAACCATCTACACGAAATCATCCCTAATGCTCGGATTCGGAGAGTCTGATGAGGAGCTAACTCAAACGATGAAAGATCTGAGGGCAGTAAATGTGGACATCCTCACGCTGGGTCAGTATCTCAGACCGTCGGTCCGCCACCTTCCCGTCATAGAGTACGTACCTCCAGAACGGTTTGACTATTTCAGGAAAGTTGGAGAGGAATTGGGCTTCCTCTACGTCGCATCAGGTCCATTGGTGAGAACTTCCTACAGAGCAGGTGAATTCTTCATCCAGAAGATCATAAAGGAATCCCACCCAATTCAGACGGCAATACGGTCATGATTCCCCATGTCAGTTGAAATGTTGCAGGTAATCCGCGCAGAGGGTACCTATGACACCACCCTCGAACCGAGCCTACCTGAATCAGATCTTAAGAAACTATATGAGGCAATGATTCTTCTTAGGACGCTCGACGTAAGAGCGCTGAGTCTTCAAAGACAAGGTAGAATAGGGTTTTACATCCAGTGCATAGGTCAAGAAGCCTCGCAGATCGGCAGCGCATACGCTTTCGAGCCCAACGACTGGCTCTTCCCATCATACAGAGATGCTGGAGTGGCTATCGTAAGGGGACTTGCGCTCAAGACACTGTTCTGCCACCTGATGGGCAATTCTCAGGATGTAATGAAGGGGCATCAGATGCCTAACCACTGGGGCTATAGATCCATCAATTTAGTCTCACTTGCGGCTCCGATCGGAGTCCATATACCTGTAGCTGTAGGAGTGGCATTAGCCGCCAAAATGAGGGGTGACAGGATAGTAACAGGAGTCTACTTCGGCGACGGAGCCACCTCTTCAAACGACTTCCATGCCGGAATGAACTTTGCAGGGGTCTTTCACACCCCCACGATCTTCTTCTGCCAGAACAACCAATATGCGATATCCCTTCCGGTATCGAAGCAGACCAAAGCACAAACACTGGCTAGCAAGGCAAGGGCGTATGGATTCGAAGGTGTGCGCGTCGATGGAAACGACGTGCTCGCCGTCTATAAGGCCGTGAAGGAAGCTGTTGTGAAGGCAAGGAACGGTGGCGGCCCAACGGTGATAGAGGCGATAACGTATCGTATCGGAGCACATTCTACAGCTGACGACCCGAAACGATATCGCGTCGAAAGAGAAGTGGAGGAGTGGAGGAAAAGGGATCCGATAGATAGATTCAGACTATATCTCCAACGGAAGGGAATCTGGTCGGAGGATCTGGAAGCAAAGGTCAGACAGCAGGCTGATGGAATTGTGAGTGATGCCATCAGAGAGGCGGAAAAGATTCCCCCGCCGACTCTGGAAACAATGTTTGAAGATGTCTACTCTGAAATGTCCTGGAATCTCAAGGAGCAACTCAAGGAACTCCTCAGCGAACAGCGCGACGTGACAAAGAGGTGATCGGATGACCACATTGACCGTAGTGCAAGCAGTCAACCAAGCCCTGAGGGAAGAAATGAAGAGAGATGATAGAGTGGTTTTGCTGGGTGAGGATATTGGTAGGAACGGTGGCGTCTTCCGCGCAACCGAGGGTCTTCTTGATGAATTTGGACCTAGTAGGGTGATGGACACACCACTGGCGGAATCAGGAATCATAGGAACTGCAATAGGAATGGCACTCTACGGCCTGGTTCCTGTTCCAGAAATCCAATTTTTGGACTTTATCTACCCAGGATTCGATCAGATCGTTACCAATCTATCCAAGTTTAGATACCGTTCCGGAGGACAGTACTCGGCTCATGTAGTAATACGTGCTCCGTATGGAGGAGGCATCAAAGGAGGGCATTATCATTCACAGAGCACCGAGGCTTATTTCGCTCACACTGCCGGATTGAAGGTAGTCATCCCTTCCACTCCATACGATACGAAGGGTCTTCTGAAGGCAGCAATCCGAGATCCGGATCCAGTGATCTTCCTCGAACCGAAGAAGATCTACAGGGCTGTTAAGGGTGAAGTGCCGGAGGATGACTACGTAGTTCCAATAGGTAAATCTAAGATTGTGAAGGAAGGCTCCGATGTTTCCCTTTTCGCGTACGGAACTATGCTGCACGTGGCCCTTGAGGCAGCCGAAGAGGCGGCGAAAAGAGACATTGACGTAGAAGTCATCGACATAAGAACACTTGTGCCCTTGGATATTGACTCAGTCATCAGCTCAGTTCAAAAAACAGGTCGCGTCCTAATTCTTCATGAGGCCCCGAAAACAGGCGGCTTCGGAGCCGAGATTTCAGCTCTCATCTCAGAAAAGGCATTGGAGTATCTGAAGGCTCCAATCATCAGAGTTGCTGGATTCGACACACCATTCCCATACACTTGGGAAAGCATCTATCTCCCTGATGCATTCCGTGTCATGAAAGCCATAGAGAAAATAATGCAATACTAGTGGCAGGTCATTTTGGCTAGGAAACTAAAACTACCGGATATCGGCGAAGGCGTGGTAGAGGGAGAGATCATCAAATGGCTGGTCAATGAAGGTCAGAGTATAGCGGAGGATCAGTCTTTGGTTGAAGTAATGACTGACAAGGTCAATGTTGAGATACCGTCTCCGACGGCAGGAACTGTCCTGAAGATTCTGGCTAAGGAGGGGAATGTCATCAAAGTAGGTGAGCCTATCGTAGTTATTGGTGAGCCTGGCGAGAAAATTGAAGAGGCTGAAGCCCCGTCCACGCCCGCGGCTACTCCACCCCCTTCATCACCCGAACCCGCGATAGCCAGGCCCGAGGTAGTTCTTGCCGCGCCCGCTGTGAGGAGAGTCGCAAAGGAAGTAGGCATCGACATTACCGTGGTTAAGGGAACTGCTCCCGGCGGAAGGATCACAGAAGATGATGTACGTGCCTTTGCCAAGTTAAGAGCAGTTCCCGTTGCAGAAGTAGGGTCGGAAAGAGTCGAGAGAGTCCCTTTGAGGGGTATAAGGCGGACGATTGCGGAGAGGATGATTCAATCAAAGCGGTCCGCAGCGCACGTCACTCACGTCGACGAAGTCGATATGACAGCTCTCATAGCAGTTCGCGAGAAAATGAAGGAATCAGGCGAGCGAAGTGGGATCAAATTGACCTATCTCCCCTTTGTAATCAAAGCAGTCATAGAGGGCCTGAAGGAGCAGCCCTATCTCAATGCTTCCATCGATGAGGAGAGGGGAGAAATCGTCGTGAAGAAGTATTACAACATCGGTATAGCAACCTCGACATCCTCGGGTCTGATGGTTCCCGTGGTTAAGGATTGTGATAGAAAATCCGTTCTCGAAATCGCGCGGGTGGTTCAAGAACTGGCTGAGAAAGCGCGTCAGGGAAGACTAGAACTCCACGAAGTTCATGATGGAACATTCACTTTAACGAACATCGGACCTATAGGGGGAGTTTTATCGACACCCATCATCAATTATCCTGAGGCGGCGATATTGGGGCTCAATAAAATCAGTAAGCGGCCAGTGGTGAGAGACAACCTAGTGGTAGTGAGAGATATGATGTATCTTTCGCTTTCCTTTGATCATAGACTAGTTGATGGAGCTGAAGCCGCGGAATTTCTGAACAAAGTAATTCGCCGCATTGAGAACCCAGAACTTCTTCATTTAGAGGAAGAGTAGTTCTACAAGAGCTTGACCCGCGACCTACTTGTCGCCGATTTCGGAAAGAAGGACTATCTGGAAACATGGAATCTTCAGAAGGAGCTGGTTCGCAGGAAGATACTGGGAGAGCTTTCCGACCTTCTAATCCTAGTTGAGCATCCAGACGTCATTACACTTGGAAGAAAGGGCAAGCTCGAAGACGTGCTTACAAGCCAGATCCCGGTGTACTCAGTTGAACGAGGTGGGGAAGTAACATATCACGGACCTGGTCAGCTGGTGGGCTATCCAATAATCGACTTACGCTCGAGAAGCTTCGATGTCTTGGGATACCTTCGTGGTATTGAGGAAGCCCTGATTCTAACTCTCAAGGAATTCGGATTACCAGCTGAAAGAAAAGAGGGCCACACAGGGGTTTGGGTGTCAGATAGGAAAGTTGCTTCTATTGGAGTTGCGGTCCGGGGCTGGATTTCTTTCCACGGTTTCGCTCTGAACGTTAACACTGACCTACGGAAGTTTCAACTAATACGTCCCTGTGGACTGCAGTCGGATGTGATAACTTCCATGAGGGCTCTTCTTGGCAAAGAGGTGGCTTTAACAAGCGCTAAGAAGAAGTTCGTAGAAAATTTTTCTGCCGTCTTTAACTACTCGAGTACTATTCATGTCGATGAGTATTTTGTAGCTCAGGAGATACTTGTCGCCTAGGAAGCAGACGTATTCATTCTGAAATATTCGCGAAGATACTGCTCCTGTTTCCCTTCGATAGAGCCTGGTCTTTTTGCCCTCACTTCTCGAATGGCATCCTCGATGGCAACACCTTTGATCTTGACGAGGTAGGCTGCGAGAACCGTACCCGTTCTTCCAGATCCACCCTCGCAGTGCACCACCAACTTCTTTCCTGAATTGATTGAGTCCCGAATGAAAGTAAGGCACTTTTCTAATCCCTCTTTAGGGGCCGGATCATGGTTTAACCACTTGACATACGTGTAATGGACACTAGCTGAGTCGATCCAAGCGCTAGGGATAGGCTTCTCGGCGAGAGTAAGGAC
>JAHFOH010000068.1 GCA_023266955.1 Nitrososphaerota archaeon | reverse complement strand
GACCCAGATCCTCGACACTGAAGAAGCCCTCAAGCAGGTCTGGTAACTCCTTCTCCCTTTCCTTCTCCTTCGTTATGTTTCGGTTCAGCCACATTATATGTCCAGCATCGCTGGTCTCTGATTGTCCGGAGAAGTGGGAGGCCAGCTTCCCGTAGGAATCAAAAACTTCTTCACACGCAGGACACTTCACCAATGGGACCACTCATATTGGAAAGGTGGACGGTAACCTCTGCCTTAACTCGCGGTACTCAGGGTCGTCCTCATACTGCTTGCTTATCCTATTCAACATCGCTTTCACGCTTTCAGAAGTCAGTCGCCTGGCATTTGCCACCATCCTGACCGTGTTCTCGAAATCCTCCCCACATACTGCATAACAGTTGCACATACCTTGAAGTAGCTCGAGTTCTGTTGGGGTCATACTTTCATCAATTTTAGAGTATCGGACTAATAAGATTGCATCGGGCGTAAGAGAGTTGTAACGTGGAGTTAACGCAAATAGCAACAGAACTTAACCAAGCAACTAATGGCGCATGAATTACCAGTGACGCTTGATGCTGATAACAGACAGAGACTTAGACACATTCCTATCACATTACGTTAGATGCCAATGCCCCACATGCATGACAGTAATAGAATATTTGTCCAGACGCGAGTATGGTCTCATAATACTACAGCACATAGAGAATCCACAAGCTATTCGACAGAGTCATTGAAGCAAGACATTCCAACAGCGTAGGGCTTAGTTGTAAACAGTTACTCAGTCTCTGATCTATCTTGAGAACTCTTTACAACAAAATTCTACGAAATCTCAGACTACTCTGCCGTCTTCAAGGTGGATGATGTTAGGAATATCCTCTTCTAATCCACCAACGTGACTGATAAGGAATATCTGCTTGAAACTATCTCTAAGATCGGATTTCAGATACTCAAGAATACCCGATCTACGAACTTCATCTGAGCTCCCTAAAGGTTCATCAAGAAAGAGAAACTCAGGTTTCCTACCCTTCACTTCAGGCAATAAGGCGAGCGCAAAGGCAAGTCTCATGGCGAGTAAGAATTGATCCTCAGTTCCACCAGAGAACACCTCTTTCGCTCTAAACTCTCCAGCCTCAGGATCCCAAACCTCAAGATTGTAATTCTCATCAAGACGCACAGCTTTGTAGCGACCTGAAGTTATAGCCGGCAGGATATGTCCCATATACCTCTCAACCCCAGGCTTAACACGATTCCTAAGAGCTTCAGCCGTCTTCTCTACAGCTTCAATAGCCTTCCTAACTATTATTATTCGCCGCTCAATCTCCTGAACCAGCTTTCTCTGCTCCTCTACGCTCAGTTCAATATCGCCGTGCTCTTTCACGTATGTTTGGCCCTCCTCTACCGTCTCATTATTCCGAGCAATCTGAGTCTCAGTGGAGGAGATCTTTCTACCTAACGCCTCCTTCTCATCACCCTTCCGCCGAAGCAATTCTCTAGAGAAAGTTACACCCTCAGGTAGAGAGGGAAAAACCACAGCCACAATCTGAGCATTCAGCTTCTGTATGTCCGTCTCGAGAATTAGAACATCGATCTTTTTCTTCGTCCTTTCCAGCTGAACTTGGAGAGTTCCCAGACTGGACGATAGATTGTCGAAAGCCTTCCTCTCTTTCTTAGCTTCCTCCATCATCGCTTCCGCTAGTGCTATGGGTCCTAATGCCGCACACTCCTGAAAGATGCGAGTGTAGCGGACAATTCCATTACATGTCTGAGTGATTTCACCCTCTAATGCAGTCTTCTGCGATCTAACAAGCTCAATCGACTTCACAGCCTCTTCAGACTCCTTTCTCTTTCCCTCCAAAAGCTCTGATCGACCTAACAAAGCCTCCATGGCAGCAAGCCGACTCACTCTAGAAACGTTAATCGCTAGTAGTCCCACAAGAACCCCTCCCAAAACTCCCAGCAATATCGCAACGATGATGAAGTTAACGAGGAAAGTTACAAATGCACCCAGAAACGCGAGACCAACCCCCACACCTAACGGCCGTATCCTGTACCTGCTCTTCTTCATCTTCTGCAGGACCTGAGGATCAAAGCCTTGAAGCTCGGTCTTGAGCTTAGAGATCTCGTCTTCTAATTGGGCACTACGTCCAACTACATCTTGCAGCTTAGGTTCTAAAGATCGAAGCGCCTCAAGCTTTGATTGAACTTGTGTGAGCGTGGACTCGGCTTCGCTCAGTCCTGAATAAACTTCCAGCAGTTTTGCCGTATTCTCAATCTGCTCTTCCAGAGCAGCAACCTCATTTCGATTCGCCTCCAATGTTTGACGCTTAATGTCTAGTTGACCCTGCAGCTCATTCCTCCTACGTAACGCATCGTCATAAGTCATCAGAGTTTCATGAAGACCCCTGACTTCATTATAGTTTGCTCGAAACTTCTCAAGTTGTTCAGCAAGTCTGCGATTCTCATCAGTGAGGCCATCTATCTGTTGCTGCCTCCTTTGGAATTCATTTAGCTCGTCTTCAAATTTCTGCAACTTTTCCTTCTCGACGTTTATCTTACCTGGTCTTGTTATCGTCCCTTCTAGATCCTTGCGCTCTTCGTTAAGTGCATCTAGGACATCGTTAAAGCTCTGAAGATTTAGGAAGACATTGATTACCTTGGTCCGATCACCGGTGCTTTGTTGAATCACCCGGCTCAGGTCCTTCTGAGCCACCACATTGCTGCTAACAATCTCGTCAAACGTGATCCCCCCAAGAAGCGTCACCACTTCATCGGTAACCCTTCTAGCTTCAGTCGCCAGAGGCTTCAGCTTCCCATCAGCAAGAATCTCATCCAGACTCGCCCTAGTTGGCTTAGTTCTGTGAATCCTCCTAGATACACGAAACCGCCTCCCCTCTATCTCAAATTCAAGCCAAACTATAGCCTCATCCGCATTGTATGCAATAATATCCTCATTCCTCGTTTTGCCGGGAGGCCTAATCACTCGCCCAAACAAAGCATAGAGTATAGCATCAAGCACCGACGACTTACCCATCTCATTTAATCCGGAAATGAGGGTAACTCCATCCCGGAACTCTAGAGGTTCGTCAAACCTCAGCCTCTTGAAATCATGAGCGTAAAGACGAAGGAGCTTCACCACGCGCCTGCCTCTTCAAGCTTCCCCTCGCTCAGCTTACGCGCCTCCTCCAAGATTCTTCTTTCTTCCTCATCAGCAGCAGACATCATCTTCTCAAAATACCGTCTAAGCTCCCCAAGTGGAGTAGTTCGAGGCAACGCCTCAAGCAGCTGAGGAACTTCGATGTCAAACTCCTCCTCAATGGAGAAGTGGAAGAACTTACCCTGAGCAAAAGACAACAGCTGCGGCCTACGATAAGCAGCCAGCCTATCCACCGGTACCTTCCCGCCAAGCTTCACTCTCAGAACAAGCTGCTGATCAACGACATCCGAAATCTTCCCCCTCAACAACTCCGTCGGATCCCCTTCCTCCGGGAAATCCAAACGCAGAGTCTTGAATGGACGAGCAGAAGTCTTCACAAAGTCAAAATAGACTCCCCCATCCTCCTCAATCTCAGCCCAAACAAACCCCTTCTCCTCCTCTTCCTCAGAGAATGACGCACGTTCAGTACTCCCAGGATAGATTATCTCCGTCCCCTCAACCACTTTAGCCTGATGATTGTGAAAATGCCCCGCAGCAACAAGATTGAAAGAACGGCGAATTGATGAAAGCCTGATTGACGGCTCTTCCCCCGCATAACCGGAGAAACCCTCAATGGGATAATGAGTCAGCAGAATATTGACCCCCTCAGGAGGCTTCATCAAAACTTTACTCAACGGATCTTCCATAGGGCCTAGAAATGGATTGTAGCCAACGCCGAACATATGCACCGAACGATTATCAACCTCCAATGAATAGAATGCTGAACTCACCGGATTCTCAAAATACACCGCATTACCAGAATTACCATAGACCGCTAGCGGAGAAACACCCTCCTCAATACTCTTCGGAGTATCATGATGACCACTAACCATGAAGACCCTGATCCCAGCCTCATGCAAATCTCGAAAATCCTGCATTAGTCGTGCCCTAATCCAATTCCCAGGCCTAATGACATCAAAGAGATCGCCTGAGATTAGAAACAAATCTGGCTTGTTCTTCTTCGCATATTCAACCACCTCTTCAAGGCACCGTAAATGATCCTTCTTACGATCCAATCTAGCTGAACCGAAGATAACTGCTGAAGGATCCAAATGATTATCAGAAGTAAGAACAGCTTGTATCGTCAATCACTTCACCCCGCAAAAGCTAGAGAGGTTATCAAGGTTCTGAGTAAGCTCGGTTTCGTTCCTAGGCATACCAAGGGGTCCGATGTATTCCTGAAACACCAAGACGGTAGGACCACTACTGTTCCCGTGCATCCGCGAGAAGAGATAGACAGAAGACTGTTAAGGAAATTGCTGCTGACGCTAGTTAAGATGCTGTGGAGTTAATGTACTTAATCGATGAAGAGTAGCGCGTTCTAAAGCTGGATCGAGTAGTTCGTCACAACCCCCCTCCCCTGTTTCCTGCTGGGCTCATTAAATATAATCCAGATTCGCCACCGGTGGAATGGCTCAGTCCATACTGGATGCGGAGTTAGGTGACCTCGAGGGTATCGGTCCAGCAACCGAGAAGAAACTAAGGGATGCAGGAGTCGAATCAGTACTCGACCTGGCAGTTGCTCTCCCTGAAGAACTTGTTGAAGTAATAGGCGGAAGCAAAGAAAACGCCAGCGCCCTAATATTCACTGCGCACAGAATGCTGAAGGAGAGCGGACTCCTCGACAAGGACTTCATTCCGGCCATCGAGGCTTATCAAAGAAGACAGACGATGTTACGATGCACCACAGGCTCCCAGAACCTAGATGACCTGTTGAAGGGAGGAATTGAAAGTCAGGCAATAACTGAGGTTTGGGGGGATTACGGTACAGGGAAATCGCAGCTCTGCCACACCGTCTGTGTAACCGCTCAGATGCCTTCTGCGAAACGCGGCTTCGCGGGCAGTGTAGTCTACATCGACTCTGAAGGAACCTTCAGGCCTGAGAGAGTGTATCAGATCGCTCAAGCTAGAGGACTTGATCCGGAAGAAGTTTTAAAGCGTGTGATAGTGTGCAAAGTCTACAATAGTCCTCACTTAGAACTCGTCATCAGAAACCTTGGAAAATATATCGAAAAATTTGACGCCAAACTAGTTGTAGTGGACAGCATCATCTCCCTCCACAGAGCTGAGTTCCTAGGGAGAGGCACACTAGCTGAAAGGCAACAGAGGCTCAATCGCCTTGTCCACAGGTTACTCAGAATAGCAGAGATCTATAATGTAGCCATCCTAGTTACGAACCAAGTGCAGGCTCAGCCCGATGCCTTCATAGGTGATCCAACGAAACCAGCTGGAGGACACATTTTGGCGCATGCATGCACATACCGCATCTACTTGCGTAAAGCTGGTCAGCAGAGACTCGCGATAATGGTTGACAGCCCCTACCATCCGTATAGTCAGACCAACTTCGCCATAACGGAGGGAGGAATAGACGATCCTGAGATCAAGAGGAACGGACCTGTCGATTCTGTGAAGTGATCGCTAATTCTATGCTAGCGCTTTCTCAGATCGTCTCGTGCAGATGGTGTGGAACTAACCTTTCCGAGCAATACCGTTTCACCTGCTTGAAGTGTGGTGAAGTATACTGCTTTATCCACAGCTCTAGACATCAACACGTTAAGTCCATTGGTCCTCAATGACTTCTCAATTGACCGACTGCAGGAAATGCGCCTCCTATCAAAGACTAGGCGATATCTGCCCCATTGAACATGGAAAGGAGTTTTACTGGGAATACTGCAGGGACTTCAAGCCTTTGTCGCGAGAGAAGGTTGTAGTTACGGCTGGCGGAATGCTGAAAGCGAAGTGAATTAAGGTTTCATCTGGCTGAAGTCGGCATCAAAGAGAATCGATGAACAGCTATCTTAAACCAAGGCGTGTAATCATCCGGTTTGGTTCTCATGTCTTTGCGCAAATCCTCTAATGAGCTGTATCGAATTGCAGCTACCTCATCAGGATTAGGATTCACTGAACCATCATAATCGCTCGCAAGCAGCACACAATACTCGTTCTCCGAGTACTTTCCGAAAGGTGCAACGTACCTGAAGTCAAGAACTCTTCTCGGATGTGCCGAGGTAATAGTGAGTTCATTCTTCAACGCTCTGGCTGATGCTGACAGATAGTCCTCGTCACGGAGCACATGACTCGTAACAGAGACATCCCAGTAGCCGGGCCAAAGTAACTTGCGCGAACTCCTCCTCTGAACTAGCAGCTCCTTCTTACCATTAAATAGGAAGACAATGAATGCACGGTGCATCTTACCTTTACCCAAGTGGCAATTCTCACGTGTGTCGTATCCCAGAGCATTATCTTTCTCGTCGACTAGAATCAACCATTGTTCAGATTCCTGACCTTTCCCTGACAATTACCTAGACCTGCCTCACCATCTGGGATAAAGAATTAAGGTTTAAAGTCCTAGGAATCTTTTCGCGTTCTTCTCCAGAATCTGCTCTCTCGACTCAGACTTAAAGTTCAGCTGCTTGAATTCCTCCAACCATCTCTTAGGGCTGATGTAAGGATAGTCGGAGCCGAACATACACTTATCGCTTAGCAATGTATTCGCATAATGAAGGACGTTAGCTGGTATGTATTTCGGAGCATACCCGGAGAGGTCAAAGTAAACATTCGGCTTATGCAATGCGATTGCGAGTAGTTCCTCATGCCACGGCCACCCGGGATGAGCTGCAAGAATCTTCAACTCTGGAAAGTCTGCTGCCAAATCATCAATGTAGATTGGCTGAGAATACTTGAGCTTCGCTCCCCCTCCTCCGGGTAAACCCGCACCCCAAGCAGCCATCCCCATATGAAAGAGCACTGGAATCTCGAGTTCAACGGCTTTTTCGAAGATAGGGTAGAATCTATGATCATTAGGATAGAAGGCTTGAGCAATTTGGTGAAGCTTCAGGCCTCTGAGTCCTAGATCCCTTATCGCTCTATCCAGCTCTTTCACAGCTATATGCCCCTTATGAGGATCTACGGATGCGAATCCAATCAATCTATCAGGATGTGCTTCAACAATTTTTGCA
>JAHFOH010000225.1 GCA_023266955.1 Nitrososphaerota archaeon | reverse complement strand
TCAGATGAAACTCCCTGATGTACAATCGTTTTCTATGCAGAGTAGTCGCCACTGGAAAGAGCTAAGTTTTCACAAATCAACTTAGAATCTATGACACGAGATTTCGTTGGGTATGGAAGAAAACCGCCTGAAGTGAAATGGCCCAGAGGCGCGAGACTCGCCGTCTCCTTCTGTATCAACTATGAGGAAGGGGCTGAGAAGTCTGTCGAAGAAGGAGACGAGTATCCAGAACGCTTCAGCGAACTTCCTTACGGACTAAACCTGAAGATTCGGGATTTAGCGGTAGAGTCCATGTACGAGTATGGCAGCAGAGTGGGCTTCTGGCGCGTGCTCAACATCTTCAATAGGCACGGGATCAAGACCACGTTCTATGCATGTGCGCGGGCACTAGAAAGGAACCAAGAAGCAGCAAAAGAAATCACGCGCACTGGTCATGAAGTGTGTAGTCATGGAGAGCGTTGGGATGAACACTTTCTCATGACGAGGGAAGAGGAGCAAAGATCCATTCATGCCGCTGTTCAATCCTTAGAACGAACAACCGGGCAGCGACCAGTCGGCTGGTATTGCCGGTATGGCCCTGGAATCTACACGCGGGACCTACTCGCGGAAGAAGGGTTTCTGTACGACTCCGACTCCTACGCGGATGACATCCCGTACTTCGTCAAGGTCAAAGGCCAAGACTTTCTGGTGCTGCCGTATACCCTAGACGTGAACGACTTCCAATTCTACACGAATCGGTTTTCAACCGCTGATCAGTTCTATCAGTACGCGAAGGATAGTTTCGACTACCTATACAAGGAAAGCGAAACCACACCGCGAATGTTCTCCATTGGCTTGCATCTTCGCATCATCGGACGACCTGGACGCATCGGAGCGCTGCAGAAGCTTATCGAGTACGTAGCGCGCTTCCCGGACGTGTGGATTACTCGTAGAATCGATATAGCAAACTGGTGGATCAAACACTTCAAACATGGCTAGCTTTAGGAACCATATTATTCGATAGCGTGGCTCAAATACACGAGCTTCGGATCTGATAGGAGCCGATTGTCCAGCGTTTCATCAGCACCATAATGTACTGAATAGCTTCGCGTAAGACCCTTTCATCCAGAGCACTGCGCAACTGATGCTTTCTAAGATGGTCTTCGTAAAGGTAGAGGGGTGTCAAGCTGCCGCAATGGGGACACTTCATTGGGAAGAGTTGGTCGAAGAAGCACATCTACGATGCGACTCCTGAATAGCAGGCGTGACCGCGGTTTCGGTATGTAAATCTTCCTTATGCTAACCTGGATGACTAAGTGGAAAAGAGCGGTCAGTTGAGGTAGGAAATTAGCAACTCCTCATACTAGTGAGCTTCGGAAGGTTCTGCGAGAATTTTTTTAAAAAATTGCAGGGAATAGTAAGTCAATGCCCCGCTTCAAAGAAAACCCTTATTTCTCAAACTACTATGCTCGCGTACATGGCGGGGACTAACTGGAGTACTCGCAAGACGCTCATCCTCGGTAGAAGCGACATCGAAGGACTACTGACTGTAGCTGAATACAACGAAGCCATCGAAGAAGCCTTCCGGGCACACGGTCTAGGGAAGTATATCATGGATCCGAAAATGCACATCATCATTCCAAAATATCATGGCGAGTGGGAAGCAATGCCATCTTACTGTGAAGAGCCCGAGACCTCTGCTTGTAAATGGGTGGCAATAAGAGAAGAAAATGGCAGAAATTTCGGACTCCCTAACGTTTTCTCAACGCTGATATACACTGATCCGCGAACTGGCTTCCCGCTAGCGATCTGCGACGGAACATATCATACGCTCATGAGAACTGGTGCGGCAGGCGGAGTGTCTGCCAAGTACTTAGCCAGAAAAGACTCTGAAAATCTAGGTCTGATAGGAGCAGGGTTCGTAGCCACAGGACTGCTAGCTTCTATGAATGATCTATTCAAACTCAAGAAGGTTAGAGTGTGGAGCCGAACCGCGGCAACTGCCAATAAATACGTTAGAGAAAACAATCGAAAATACGATCTCGATATTAAAGCAGTTCCTGAACCGAAAGAAGCGGCGAAAGGAATGGACATAATCGGAACCTCAACGCCCGCAACTTCTCCGATAGTCAAAGATGAATGGATCGAGGAAGGCACTCATATCGCAGCGATAGGAGCTGACATGACAGGAAAGCAGGAACTTGAAGTCGCCATCCTCAAGCGAGCAAAGATCTACGTCGATGACCTGCAGCAATGCATCCGCGACGGAGAAATCAACGTCCCCCTAGCCAGAAAGCAGATTACGCTCAAAGACATTGCGGGAACTCTCGGGGAAGTCATTGCTGGAAAGAAAAAAGGCAGGACATCTGACCAAGACATAACCCTATTCGATTCCACAGGGATAGCCCTGCAAGACTCCGTGGTTGTGATAAGAGAATACAAGAGAGCGGTCGAAAGAGGAGTTGGGATAGAAAAAAGAATGGTCGTCTAACTGAGT
>JAHFOH010000224.1 GCA_023266955.1 Nitrososphaerota archaeon | reverse complement strand
AACGTTAAGCTATTGTTCCTCGAAATGCAGGAAGAATGCTATAGATTTACATCGCGATCCTAGGAAGCTGAAGTGGACAGCCTTCTACGTCAAAGGGGCGTAGATCATTGTGGATCGCACTGTTATCGTGGTTAAGCCTGATGGCGTCAGTCGCGGCTTGACTGATACGATTCTGGCCCGGTTTGAGAATGATGGCTTCAGAATTACTTCAAAGAAGAATCTTCGTTTTACACTAGAACAAGCTAAGGAGTTTTACTCCCCGCATGTGGGGAAAGATTTCTTTCAGGAACTCATATCCTTCATCACCTCGGGTCCCGTGGTTGCAGTAGTGATTGAAGGTCGTAACGCCCTTGAGCGTGCTAGACAAATTATTGGTACAACAGACCCTGCGTCTGCACCGAAGGGAACAATTAGGGGAGACTATGGTAGCGGAATAACTACGAACGTAGTTCACGCCTCCGATTCTCCTGAAAGTTTCCGCCACGAGTGGAAGATAATTTTTGGGTGATCATGAACGAAGCTTGGGGCCCAAGTGATATTGAATGTCGCAAAGAATCAGGCAGCCTGTGGTTGTCGTCCTTGGACATGTTGATTCAGGGAAGACTTCGCTTCTGGACAAGATTAGAGGTACGGCTGTTCAACTTCGAGAGGTAGGCGGCATCACTCAGCACATCGGTGCGAGCTTTTTTCCAACAGAAACACTATCTACGATCTGCGGCCCGCTACTAGTGAAGGTAGGCGGGGCAGTAAGCGTTCCTGGATTTCTGGTAATAGACACACCGGGACATGAAGTCTTCGCCAATCTTCGGATTAGGGGCGGCTCAGCAGCAGACATTTCTATTCTTGTGGTCGACGCCATTAAGGGCTTCGAGGTTCAAACATACGAGAGCTTAGAGATTCTTCGCCGTAGAAAAGTTCCATTTGTGATAGCCCTCAATAAGATCGACGTGATTCCTGGATGGAGGAGAGGCCGTACTCAGTTTCTAACTGACTCCTTGAAACTTCAGGAAAAGTCGGTTGTGGATGACCTAGATTCGAGGATATACAACGCCGTCGGATCCCTATCTAGATTAGGGATCAATTCAGAAGCATTCTTTCGTGTCAAAGACTTCACGCGGGAAGTTGCAATCGTTCCGGTTAGCGCGAAAACAGGGGAGGGAATTCCCGAGCTGATCACCGTGTTGATAGGTCTGACCCAACAATATCTCCAAGACAAGTTAGCTATGACTCTTGGGGAACCAAAGGGAATCGTTTTAGAAGTGAAAGAAGAATATGGTTTAGGACCTTCAGTCAATGTGATTCTTCTGGATGGCGTGCTTAGGATCGGACAAAACATCGTCATGAGCAAGAGGGAGGGAGCATTCATCTCTCACGTGAAAGCAATTTTCATGCCGAAGCCGCTGGATGAGATGCGTGATCCACGTGACAAATTCACACAGGTTGATGAGGTTGTTGCTGCCGCTGGAGTCAAGATTGTCACTCCGGACCTCGAAGGCGTATTGGCTGGCTCTCCTGTAATTGGCGTAGACGACCCGTCAAAAGCTGAGGAAGCGATAGCTTCTGTCGAAAGGGAGGTTCAGAGCGTTTTTATCAGCACGGACAGCGTGGGCATCGTTGTTAAGGCTGACACCCTCGGATCTCTCGAAGCCATCATCGAGCTTCTCAAACAAAAGGGGGTACAGGTGCGAATTGCTGACATCGGACCAGTGACTCGGAGAGAAGTGATAGAAGCCTCCACTGTGCGCGAGTCTGATTCGCTTGCCGGTGTCATCTTAGCATTCGGCGTGAAGATCTTACCGGATGCAGCTGAGGAAATCACCTCGAAGGGATTGAAGGTCTTCTCCGACCCCATAGTCTATAACCTGATACAGTCATACATCGATTGGGTCGCATCCGAGAAAGAAGCAATTGAGAGCAAAGAATTCCTTACCATCACCCCTCCCTGCAAATTCAGAATTCTCAAAGGACTGACATTCAGGAGAAGTGATCCCGCAATCTTCGGCGTTGAAGTGCTATCAGGTAGACTCAGGCACAAGGCTCTAGTTATGAATTCGGAAGGTAAGGATGTTGGCTCGGTTCATGAAATGCAAGATAAAGGCAAGACCATCAGCGAAGTACCAGCCACTTCTCAAGTAGCCGTCTCCATGACGGAGCCCACGATCGGGAGACAGGTCGAGGAGGGTGAAATTCTCTATACGGTTCCATCAGATAAGGAAGTAAAACTCCTTCAACAAAGATATACTCATAGACTGACCGAAGATGAACTTAACACCCTGAAAGAAATCATTGAGACGAGGAGGAAGCTTTCGCCCCTCTACGGCTTCTGATCAGAGAACTCCTCCACCGCAATAAATAATAGAGCTACGAATTCGGAGCCTCAGGAATCTCTTTGGCGGAGTTCAAGCTGATTGTCTCAGATCCCAAGTCGGGAAAATCGGATGCTTATGCTTTGAAAGATCAGCAAGCACAGATGTTCATTGGATTAAGGATTGGAG
>JAHFOH010000067.1:4074-7212 GCA_023266955.1 Nitrososphaerota archaeon | reverse complement strand
CCGGGAGCTGACATGGATACTTTGATAGAACGAGAAAGACGCTTGAGAAGTTGGGCTACTCCGTATGCTGAACAATAAGCGTCGACATCGGCGTGTCGATGTGAAAGAATAGAGACACTCCTTAGGGTTCTAGGTTGTATGAAAGGGAAGATTCTTTTGTGATTCCGCAAGATGCTATTGAGCCTGAGGTTTTCGCGTATAGTCCTCTATCTTCGATTGAAGTTCCTTCACACTCTCCCGCACCCGGCTCTCCTGCTTCGCTAAAACAAGGGATCTAGTATTGTCAAGCTCCTTCCGTTCAAGCAGTTCCTTCAACATATCGTCTCTCTTTACTTTCACGAGTAGTGATCCTGCGGATTTGTACACAGTATCTTCTGAGGTAATCTTATTCAGTTCGCCGAGAGCCTTTTCGATTTCGGCGAGTTCTAGTTCTACCTGTTGTTTCTGAATGAGAATCGCCTGTAGGTTCTGCTGCAGTTGGTCGTATCTAGCTAGCTGCTCTCGTAGTACGGGGGGTATCTCTTCCCTACTCATCCGCTGAATCTGCCGTCCGCATCCGTCTGCTGTAAATAAGGTTTGTCGGAAACTCGCTACCGAGTTACGGCCATGATCGAATAGATGGCGACAGTAATAAGTCTGAGAAGAGAGTTCATAGTGGCCCTTACGTGGGAGATGTTCCGTCCAGATAGGATTATGACAAGACGATCGCCTTGTTGCCTCAGCCGCGCGTTAACATACTGCTCAGGAGCTTGCTGAATCTCGGGAAAAAGTGCGTCTCGAAGGGCAGCTGAAGACTTTGGCTCTACCCGGACGTGAAGCTCTACATTGATGCGGGTGGATTCGAAGATCCTACGCTGAATGCGCGGCGACTTCATACGCTCCTCCCGCAAGTTGGTGGCTACAGGAAGAGCATCGCCAAATGCCTGTGGCCATTCTCCGTAATCTCCAAGCTCCACATCTAGGACATTTCCGACGTAGTTTGAGGAGCCTAATGACACGAGAGTATCTCTTTCTAACTGTAGCGCCGTATTTCTGTCTTAGTCCCTTAAGCGGAGCGTCCTCTCTAGACTTTGGCACTACCTACTCCTTTCCGTAGGAGTTCTCTGATTTCCTCACCTTTTGCTCTCGACGTCTGTGCCGCAAACATAACATGTTCAAATGTGAGTGTGCCAGACTGGCCCTTCTGCCCGGCACAAAGGTTGCCCCGCCCGTCCGATGTGAGTGTGATTCTAGCATCCATCACAGCTTCCTCCTCAGATGTAGGATCTACTATTATCACGTCGCCTATCCTGGCCATTGTAACTGAAACGGGGATGGTCTGTATAGGAAGTGGCGGAGTTTCACCTGTCTTCTTCACTTCCCCGTTTACTACAGTATATCCGGGCATTCGAGTCGTAGCTAGCGCGGCAACTACGGCGTAGGAGGTTGTATCGAACAGATTACCGTCAACGTTAAGCACACTCACGTCTACGAAGACGGCATACACCCTCTTCCCGGGAAGCAGAGCCAATTCGGATAGATTGAGCATCTGAGATTCCCTTACCCCCCTATCTACAACCCTAGCTAGTTCGATAGCATCTTCATCCGGGGGGCCTGGCTCCGCATATGGTGAGGCCAGCGGCAAAACTTCCGCGTTCACAATAAGAAGACCTTTGTCCGGAGTGTCTGGAAAAGGGTCACCTAAGTCTACCTTGACGCCTGCAATAACTTGGGTATTTCCGATGGTCACCCGAGCCGATCCTTCAGCCTTTTCTATGACGTGAGTCTCCACCGTAATTGGGCGATAATCGAGGGGCCCCCTCCCATCCATTCTGTTGCCCTTCGAAAGGAGTTGCAGAAGTTGAGCTTTTCTCAGCTGCTCAACCACGATGGATTTTTTCACGGCTGACAATGCTATTCCTCCTCCACTTGGCTAGGTTGACTGGTACCGAAGTATTTGGTAAGCAATGCGTTTCGTTGCACTTCGTAGATTTTTCTGCAGCCAGTCAAAGCCATCTCGAATGCCTTGCTAAACTCCTCGGAGGAAAGCATACCGTCCATTTGCAATAGGGTGACTTGGTTGAGATTTGGCATGATCGAAACCGGAAGGTCGGCTTCTCCCTCCTTATCCTCGGTGTCGTTCAAATCTAAAACAACGACTCCATCAACTTTGCCTGCTGAGCATCCCACTACCAAATCGCGCATGTTAATTCCAGCATCTGCTAATGCAACTGAAGCCGCACTTATGCCCGCTACCCTTGAGCTGCCGTCAGATTGAAGAACTTCAAGATATACGTGAATAGCAGTTCTCGGATAGTCCGAGAGCATCAGAGAAGGCTCCAATGCCTCCCTGATTACCTTGGAGATCTCAATCTCTCTCCTTGACGGAGCTGGATTTTTTCTCGTGTCGGTAGAGAAGGGTGACATATGATACCTGCAACGAAGAACAGCTCTGTCTGGCAAAGCCATATGCCTAGGATGAACTTCTTTAGGGCCGTAAACGGCGACAACGACCTTATTCTTCCCCAACTCAATATAGGCGGAGCCGTCCGCGTTCTTCAGAACTCCTATCTCTACTTTTATTGGTCTGAGTTCGTCGGGTCTTCTGCCGTCAACTCTTAGTCCACTCTCGTTAATCAGGCGACCCATGTTAAGTCCCTCCTTGAGTGGTTAGAAGCATCTGAACTCTTTGCGTGAGGTCCGCGGTGTGTGCCTCCTCTTCGACTAATTTTATTACTTTTCGGGCCAAGAAAACACCCTCCGGTGATCCCAAGCACACAACCAGTCCATTCTGACCTATAATCAACCGACAGCCGGTGCTCGATTCAATCGTCTTAATCATCGAGCCTCTCTTCCCGATTAGCCTTGGCACCCTAGAAGGAGAAATTCTGATGATTTCCCCCTTGGGGATCTTCCCCAAACCCGGGCCTGAGATTGTGAGGAGTGGATCTCTAGTTCTATCATACGCTGCTACCTTAGCAGTTATCATTTCTCCGACTGAAAATTGCTCAGTCATAGAATCCTTAGCTGGAGAATAATCTCGCCCGAAGACGTTTTGAGCCGGTAAGAAGGCAAAGAAACATGAATTTATGTCGACCTCCCACGCGAATGCCGAGTAGTCAACTATCTTTCCGATGACCAGGTCATCCTCCCTAGGTA
>JAHFOH010000067.1:0-3974 GCA_023266955.1 Nitrososphaerota archaeon | reverse complement strand
CGAAGTATTGCTTCCGCTATTTTCGTGACGTCCGTAGTGCTGAAATGTTTCGTCAGCTTTTCGGATGGAACCCTCAGGCCTTTCGATGCCTCAGAGTAAATCTCGTCCATCGCTATAACTTGTGAGACCTCTATATTCCGACCCAGCCTAAAGTTAAGCGCCGGATCAGGGTGGACGAGAATCTCAAAGTGTTCGCCGTCTATGGTAAGACGAACAGTAGTGAACTTCCCTGACATCTAAAATTACCTGCCAACAACTTCCTTCAACCGATTCGCTTGCGACTATAAAAAGATTGGAAGTAAAGAACAGTAATGGTCATATGGCGTGATGCAAGGGGGACTGGGTAAATGAGTTCGAAGCCGATTGAAAATATCCTCAAGCAGGCTAAAGTAATAGCCGTAGTCGGACTTTCTAGAAACCCAACCAAGGACAGTCATAGTGTTGCGCTCTATTTGCAAAGACAAGGCTACCGGATCATACCTGTAAATCCCTTTGCAAAGGAAATCCTTGGAGAAAAGTGCTATCCCAGTCTACGCGGCATGTCAGCGGGACTCCAGAGTGTAATTGATCTCGTGGATATTTTCAGGCCCTCCGAAGAGGTATCCTCTATTGTCGATGATTTGATAATGTTAAGGAAGAAGAATGGTAAGCCAGACGTGGTTTGGATGCAACTTGGAATAATTGATGAGGAGGCAGCAGGCAGGGCTCGAACTGCTGGACTTCAAGTTATTATGAACAGGTGCACGAGGACGGAGCACGGTATCCTGTTTTCTTAAAGCTGCAGATCTATTCGGACTTGCCTGACCCAGCGCCCTTCGCCTTTGCGCGAGCCGCGTACTTCTCAATTTCCTCCTGAGTCGTACGTCTCATCTTCTTAGTCTGCTTATCAATGAATGCCATCTTGATATGTTGAGTCCCAGCCTTATCTTCGCTCACCAAGTAAATCGCTTCAACTGCTAGGACGGCTGCGTCTTCAAGATTCATATCGTCACGATACTTCTGCTCTAGATACTCGGTCACCTGATCGGAACCAGCTCCTATAGCTACTGCGTTGTAGCCGATGTAAGTTCCACTGGGGTCGGTTAGGTATAGGTCAGCTGCGTCATTGTTCACACCTCCAATAACCAAGGAGACCCCGAAGGGCCTCACTCCTGCATACTGAGTGTACTGCTGGGCAAGATCCGCTATCCTCTTAGCGACTGTTTCAACTTCAATCGGTTCATCGTAGACAAGGCGATTACTCTGCGCGTAGACTCTTGCTTGGTCCACCTGGATGCGTGCGTCAGGGATATAGCCCGCAGCCGCCAATCCCAAATGATCGTCAACCTGAAAGATCTTTTGGGTCTCGCCGGGGCTCTGAAGCTTCCTTGACCTCTCCTCAACTGCGAGAATGATTCCTTCCTTAGTCTTGACACCGAGGGCCAGTGTGCCTCTCCTGACCGTCTCTATCGCGTATTCGACCTGATAGAGTCTCCCGTCTGGCGAGAACACTGTAATTGCTCTGTCGTACCCTGCTGCGGCTGGGAACAATTTGATTCTACAGAAAAGCCGTTTACGTGTTTAATTTAAAGCTTCACCGATCTTAAGCTACCAACGAGACAGTCATATGACGCGCCGCTTCGATGTGGTAACATTCCACGGACATCCTCTAATTCAAGCGAAACATAGAACGACCTTTGAAATCACCACAGATGAAGAGATTACGCGAAGAGGTGACTGCATCATAGGCATTAAATCCAACAAAGCCTGTGCTGATTTAGATACTGTTTTGAAAAGTCTGTTGCGAAGCGATCAAACGAAGGTAAAGTTGACACTTATCGTCAATGCTATGAAATGCGAAATCCTAGGTAAAGGTAGCAAAAAGCTCTCGCTAAAGAGTACAAGGGACATGGTGGCTAGGACGAGCGGCTTCACCAGTGATAGGACGTTTGCAGTGAATTGTAATTTCGCCTCGAAAGACCTACCAAGGGCTATTATTGAAACGTTGAAAAATCCTAATACCGTAGGTAGGCTAATAATTTCCGTCTAGAGAACGGTCTTTAGCAGGAGAAGGCGTTTGAAGGCTACCGCTGTTGCCCATCCCATGCAGGCTCTCATCAAGTACCATGGACTAAAGGACTGGACACTCAGAATACCCTATCACGATAGCGTTTCCGTGAACATCGACGTTTTGTGGACCAAGACGACGGTGGAATTCGGCGACTTCGACAGTGATTCAATAATTATCAACGGAAGAAAGCCTGACAATCATTCTTTCCATAGATGTCTCACCGTCATTAACAGAGTAAGGGAGCTTTCAGGTCTCAATGAGAAGGTGAAAGTTACTTCGGCAAACAGCCTTGAATTGGGATCCGTGAAAGGTTTGGGATTCTCCTCTTCTGCTGGAGCAGCTTTGGCTGCAGCTGCCTTTAGGGCAGCTGGCTTGCACAGAAAATTCGGTTGGGATCTGAAGCTTATCTCAAGAATTGCACGTAGATTAGCGGGTTCAGCTTGTCGAAGCGTTGTGGGTGAATATGCTAGATGGTACGCGGGTAAAGATGATGCATCATCCTTTGCCGCAAAAATTGGGACGAAGAGGGATCTTGGTATGGCCATGATTCTCGTGCCGCTCGGCTCTGAAATTGAAACGGAAGAGGCACATCGGGATGCTACGACCTCACCATTCTTCAGGTCGAGGGTAAGGAGTGCAAACAAAAGGACCGAAACAATTCAGACCGCTATCCAGAAGGGAGATTTGAAAAAGGTTGGAGAGTTGGCTGAGATGGATAGTTTAGAGCTACATGGCGTAACTATGACTGGCAGACGCGGATTGATCATCTACAGACCGGAAAGCATCCTTGTGATGAATGAAGTAAGAAAGATGCGGGAACGCGGGAAGGAAGTTTACTTCTCGATGCAGACAGGTCCTTCGGTGTTCATCAACACATATCCTGACCTGGAAAAAGAAGTTTCTGAAGCAATACAAGGCTTGGGTCTGAAAACTATGACAGCTAGGGTAGGCGATGAAGTAAGGATAGTCAGTTGAATTCATTAATCTTGGACAAGAATTACTGTTACCGGATTACTGGAAGGAATCTTTGTTCATGCACCGCTTCGTGCAGCCTTCCATAGATAGGGAGACTATATCCGCACTGTAGGCATCTGTTATGCTCGTCCAAATACCAACCCGTAATATCGAAACCTAACCGACGGATAGCTATGTTTCCGCACTCCGGGCAATAAGTGTGCTCAAGCGGATGACCTGGAACATTGCCGATGTACACATACCGGAGCCCAACCTCCTTCGCTACCTGATGATGCTTCTCAAGCGTTTCGACTGGAGTCCACGGAAAGTCCATCATCATGTAATCTGGATGAAAACGCAGAAAGTGCATTGGAGTGTCGGGACCAAGATTGTCGTAGACCCATTTCGAAAGCTTTCTCGCTTCCTCTAAGTTGTCTCCAACATATGGTATTACGAGGTCAGTTATCTCTGTGTGAATGTTGGTCTTGTCCCTCAACTCCAACAATGTCTGAAAGATAGGCTCAGGACTTGGAACGCCGACGAAGCGTCGCAGAAACTGTGTCTCAGCGTTTCCTTTGAAATCTACCGTTATGCAGTCTAAGAATTCGTTCATCATTTTTACTGCGTCTGGGGTATCGTAGCCGTTGGAGACGAAGATGTTGATAATTCCATGTTTTCTAGCGATGACGCCAACATCTCTAGCGAATTCGATAAAGATGGTCGGCTGGTTGTATGTGTACGCTATTCCTTGGCATCCGTATTCAAGAGTCATTCTTACGACGTCTTCAGGTGTAACGTCTATACCTTCCACCTTTCTTCTTTGGCTTATGTCGAAATTCTGACAATATTTGCAGAGCCAGTTGCATCCAGTGGTTGCTATCGAGAAAATTTTGGTGCCTGGCATATAATGCGTAACAGGCTTCTTCTCTATCGGATCCACATGCCCGGCGATAATCTTACCGTATACTAG
>JAHFOH010000066.1 GCA_023266955.1 Nitrososphaerota archaeon | reverse complement strand
CTTTCTTAATTGCCAGCTCGTTCAGGTCAACGAAACGATAGCCCAGTCTTCTGGCTGTTATTCTGCCTACTGTCTTCTTTCCTGTTCCAGGGCTGCCTGTTAGAGCTATGATCGTGGTAGTCGGGGAGTGAAGGATGGTGCCTCGTTTATCGTTTGTCCTTCAGAAGAGGGAAAGGGTTGCAAAGTTATGGGTTTGAGAGTAATCTACCTAGCAATGCCACGCTAGTTAACTTCCTCCAGCAGAGTTTAATCATCGAGGCTCCGTTTCAATATCTTCCGCAGTTAACACCTTCACCACACTTTTCGCCCGTTTAGCCATCTCTCTGTCGAACGTGATGAGTATCGCACGATTTTCTTTTGCAACTTGGATGATTATTGAGTCCATTCCTCTAACCCCTAGTTTGACTGCGAGGTCACCAGCCTCGAGCCTTCTCTGCCTGTCAAGCTCCGCAAACCCGAAGAGACCTAGATCCTCCCATTTCACTATCTGATCCCTAGCTCGACGTGCCCCAGCCTTCCCTATCCCTCTCGCAACATGAACCAATTCAGCCAGAAGCTTCTCGACTTGCAGAGGCACCAGCAACAAGCCCTTTTCAGTTGACGCCTGTTCAATTAGCACTCCCCTGGTTTGATTCCATGCCATGGTGGATGGTTCAACGCATATTGACTCGGTTTCGAATTGCGGCTGCGAATCTACGGTTTCAAATATTACTAGGACTACTCATCAAGAACTAAAGTGGCCTTTTAGGATCAGAGTGATAACTTAAATCGGTCATGCTGCGATCTCAAGCAGACCATGCAAGACTTGAAAGTTGTCGAACTAGAACACAAGGTCAATCTGGTGCTCAACGGCATGAATTTGATTCTTTTCGGCAAAGCCGAGGCGACTACACCAAAGGAAAGAAGAGAGATCGAAAGAAGGTTCAAACAATATGTGACAGGGAAAGACTCTGAATTTGTGGAGCTGAAGAACCTTCAAGGTACTCATACACACTACTGCTAACAATTATCACCAAAATCTGAAAATGCAAATCCTCCACAAAATACCAAAAATTTCTGAAAAGCCACAAACAAATGCCTCGTTCCAAACAGAATAGCCACCTTTCCACCAACCTATTACAGAGCTTGTGCCTTAACTTCACCCTCTAGTGGGATTAAGTCCGCGCACACAATTCACCAATCTTTACTCGAACTTACCTCAATCTTCACAAAGCACTCCAATACTAGCAGTCTCTTCAATCGTCAAACTATGAAGATGCCCAAAGCAAACTACTGGAAGGAGATGAAAACCAAGAACATTTAGATTAGGTTCAGTAGCCTTCTAGTGTTAGGGAAATCATCCCCCGTCTGCCTTTTTGACTGTCTCTCTCTTCCGTCCCTTCCTTTCAACGGTCGAAGCTAATCACGCTATTCCTAACTCAGTAGTCAAGAATACTTCGCGTAATACTATCCAGTCCGCTCTCTATTTTCCATCTAGAACAGAAAATTCGACGACTACAAAACCGATGCCTCACATTTTAAATAGACACACGCCAGCTGAAACGGCCGGTATGAAGCCACAGGCCAGCATCCTTCTAAGTGAGAATGATAGGAAGCTTCTCAGCGAGACGCGCACTCTTCTTGACGGGATACTTGAAACACTTGACATACTAAGCAACCCGAGGGAAGTTAGGGGCATCAAGAAGGCGCTGAAGGAAGTAAAAGAAGGTAAGGTGCGTCCATGGAATCAGTTCGAGAAGGAGCTGACTCACAGCCAAAAGCTCTGACATGAGGCCAACGGGTTGTCCTATGAAATCGAGACAACCAAACACTATGAGAGACTATTCAAAAAGCTGGCCCCGCAAACGATGCGAAGACTGAAACAGAAGATCCTCGAGCTCAAAGTTGATCCTTATCTACATAAGGCTCTAACAGGAGAGCTAACAGGCCTTCGGAGCATGCGAGTCGGTGATTATCGAGTAATTTACACCATTGAGGAACAAGGGCGCAAAGTTCGATTGCTCCATGTGGAACACAGACGAGCTGTCTACTGAAGAGAGTCTGAGACTCTCCACAAAACTGTGGAAGCTAGAGTATCTATACGGATACTTTAGTTTAGGCCTTGCCCGAGCTTTCTCGAGCACTTTCTGCCAATGGAAACCCCTTCCATCAGCACCCGTGAACTACTCTCGACTACAGGGTTGCTTTCACAGTTAATTTCGAAATTGATGAGGTTGTGCTACTTCGCGTAGGGCACAGGAGCAAGTTCTACGAGCGTCTCTAATCGTCAGCCAGCTTACCTTATTCACCATCGAATGCACAAATTGAGTGCGCAATAAGGATGCAGAGCACAGACGGAAGCTAATACCTATCTTCAAACCGCCCGAGACGAGCTGACCGACGCCCTAGATCCGAGAGAATCTCGTCTCAGTTCATATGCGTCGTTCTAACCATGAGGTACCCGTGACTCCATCGTCTTAAGCGTTGATATCACAGTTGCGAGATACTGCTTCAATTCGGTCAAACCGCTCCTCGTCAGAGAATATTCAGTGCGAGGCTTCTTTCCAACAAACCCCTTCACAGAAGTAACATAGCCTTTCTCCTCCAGCTTCGAAAGATGTGAATGAAGATTTCCATCAGAAAGCCTCAACGTATCCTTGATCCCGTTATAGTCTAGAGGATTCCCCAACGCCAATAACTCGAGGATTGCAAACCTAGCCGGTTCATGAATAGTCTTCTTCACTTTCAGATATTCAGCTAGGATGTTCTCCAGTGCCTCCCTCCTCTTGGGCTCAAGAACCGCCAACACGCTTCGCCTCGAAAAGCACTTTGTAACACAAAGTCGGTATATTTAACCTTTCAGTTAAAACCGACGATGGTATGGTGGAAGAAGAGCGCGATCTACTCGTGGAATCGTTAGCAGAACTCATAGCCGATTACCGCCAAGAGAAAGAGCTTGTGATGAAGCAAGTCGAGTCACAGCTCGCAAGAATAGAAAGAAAGGTAACTCCATCATTACGCGGGAATTGGTTGTGTTTCAGCTCTTCTTTCTTTGAATCTGCTTAATGCTAGGTCCAAGTCGACCAGTCTTTTCACGACCTCGCTCTCCTTGTTAAGTCGGTAGAGAACCGCCTTCCCGATCTTTCGCGTAGGTGCGAGTATTGCCGCATCTGCCAAAAATTGCCAGATATTGAAGAGAGTGCTTCTAGAGATCGCAACGTGTTCCAGAACTTCTTCCTTTGAGTAATCGAAGATGGCATTGTCAAGAAAGAAATCTATTATCTTCAAGGCTGGCGATGAGCCTAGGTATCTTACAAGCAGGGAAGGCTCCGATTTGGATTCTGGTCGCATCTTAGACACATCCTAGGGAGTATTCCCCCGTGCATCCTGCGGAGTACTTAAGTATGCCGGAAAAAAGTATTGAAATCGAACTTTTCTTGGCGTCGGAGCGCCTTAGCGATGAAGACATCAAGGATACCATATTACACAAACTGGCTAGGCATGGATTCTGGGGAGGGAAACACACAGACGTCGAGGAGTTAAAGAAAGGATTCAAGCCTGAACTACTTGGAAAACGGGGTCTCAAGCGCGTCGAACATAGTGCTCTGCAACTCATTCGGGAGGGGTTAATAATTCCGAAAAGGGTAGGATACGGTTCTGGGCTTCACGTAAGCCTCAATCCCTCCTTCAGCACACAAATCGAACATAGGATCGAGCACTTCCTAAAGAGACGGTTTGAATGAAGCTTTGATAGTGCTCCGGCCGGGATTTGAACCCGGGTCGTCGGCTCGAGAGGCCGATATTCAAGAATGAAGTTTGCTTGACCGGACTACACCACCGGAGCAGAATCTTCGAAAATGACGAACGGTTTTAAATCGTTTCTTCGCCTTCCGTAGATCCTATAGCTTCAATACAGCCTTCGACGCCAGCTTGACGTCCGATGATTTCACTGTTTTCCGCCCTGCGTGTCCCGCCAGTTCAACAGCTTGCTTCGCAATCTGTTCCCCCACCTCTTCCAGCGCAGTCCTCAACTCTTCAGCCGCGTCGTCGCTAACTCTCTCAGCTCCCGCCTTCTTTATGATTCTGTAAACAGCCGCCAGCCCAAATTCGGCTTCTGGCATTATCCTCGCTCCTCGGGGAGAACTGAATTATATTTAACCTTTCCAACCAAAAAAGGATTAAAATTTGCCTCTAACTCTCGGAAAAAGGAAGTTGCCATACCTTAGTGACGCTCATTCTCACCTTACCGACCCAGAGTATTCAGAGGTGCTGCCCCAGGTAGTCTCCTACATCCGGGCAAGAGACATTCTCATTGTATGCGTATCCATGGACACAAAAACTTCGATCAAGACTCTAGAACTGTCTACGCAGCTGAAGGACCAAGTACTTCCTTTCGTTGGCATTCATCCTTGGAATGCGAGCACCGAATCAGCAAATAATTCCCTGGCTAAGCTGGAACCCTTAGCAGCCAAGAGTAAAGGAGTGGGTGAAATAGGGCTTGATCGGAAATATGCGAAGGCAGAGGATCAATATGAAGTTCAACGCAGGGTTTTTGCCGCTACACTCGAAATTGCTGAGAAAGCCTTGAAACCCATTTCAGTACACTCAAGAGGTTCCCAAGATGATGTAATCTCCATTTTGCCATCATATAGACTAAAGGGTGTCAACCTACATTGGTTTAGCGGAACGCTTGAACAGCTCAGGAAAGCAGTTCAAATGGGCTGCTTCTTCTCCTTCGGTCCAACAGTAGTGTATTCCAAGAAGACCAAAGAGTTGCTCAGGAACACTCCTCCAGACCTCCTGCTGACGGAGACAGACGGGCCTGTGAGATATGGTGCATGCTTCGGGAACAAAATAGCCTTGCCTTCATTCCTTCCCAGCGTTCTTTTCGCTTTATCACATGAATTGAAGATGCGTTTTGATGACTGCCTCGATTTGGTCGAAACGAACTTCCGCAGATATATCCAGCTCTAAAGCCTATATATTGAGTGCCGGGGCGGGAGGCTTTGGTCAGAAAGTGGATAGGGTGAGGCGCCTTTCAATCTTACTTCTACAGAAAAATGGTGCCCTATTCTCATCCGATTTTCAAAAGAACAAGGAGGCCCTCGCCAAGGTTGCAACCATCAAGTCAAAGCAGTTGAGGAATGAAGTGGCCGGCTACATCACGGCCCTACTAAGGAGGGAGGAAGGTGAAGAGGAGGAAGTATCGCCAGAGTTGACGGTCACTCAACCGGAACCCGAAATAAGCTAGAGTGGCACCTCTGAATGTCAAATACGACTGACTTAACCTTCGGTTCTTTGAATCTGAGTCTCCACGTTTTCGAAATTGACGTGGTCCTGCCTCATGAAGAGACGATCCAAGAGCTGACTGACAGCTTAGCGGCGGAAATCCTGAAAGACAAGGTTCAAATCGATCCAATAATCGTAGACGCCAAATCACATGTCATATTGGATGGAACGCACAGAATTTCTGCGCTAAAGTCTCTCGGATGCAAAGCAGTAGTGACTTGTTCCCTTGACTATTCAAATCCATCAGTCATAGTGGAGAGATGGATAAGATGCCTTTCAAGCCTGCCAGATGCTCTCTTGACTGAATTAGAGGAAGCATTCAGGCTATACAAGACTGATACGCATTCAGCTATGGACGAAGTGGATCAGGCTAGGGCAGCCCTAGCTATTATCACCAGCAAAACAACATACTTGTCAAGAAAGGAATTCGCCTCTGTTGAAGATGCGTACTCGCTTGTTAGACGATTTGACGGAATCGTCTGGGAGAACGGGCTAAGATTTGCTACCCTCACTGAGCAGCTGGCCTTGAATACGATAGGTGCACCCTACGAAGCAGCCTTGTATACGCACCCCGTGAAGAAGGCAGACGTGCTCCGCAGTGGGCTGAACCGGAGGCTGTTCCCTCCAAAATCAACTAGGCACCTGATACCCGTGAGGCCGGTTGGTGTGATGTACCCCCTGGATCACCTGAGACATTTCTCTGCTGCAGACGCGGAATCAAGCCTCCGGCAAATCCTCGAGTCATCCACTCCAGTTACACTCGCTCCTGGAAGCACATATCGCGGCAGAACCTACGATGAGAGTTTACTACAAATCAGAGGAAACTAAGGAACTTGGTTAAGGTCAAAGCTCTCGGTCACCTGCGTTCTGCCTTGAAGGTGGCCCAAGTAGATGTAGATGGAGGCGTCTCTGATATCCGTGGGCTGCTGAACAAACTTTCCACACAACTTCCAGCCGATGAGCAACCGATAACATCTGAAAACACTCTTGTGCTGGTTAATGGAGTTGAGATATCGGCGCTCTCAGAATACGACACACCTGTAACTGCAGAAGATGAAATAGTGCTGATACCTGTAGTCCACGGTGGATAGTCAAGTAGGATGACCCTGCGGAAGCATCAATCCACGCCTCCATTGAAATCAAGTGCGCGACGCTTGCGCCTCTTCACCCTAGGTGAGGACGTTAACGGTAGTGTCATAGGATTGAAAAGAGTTGTAGTTCAAGATCCTAAAGCCTTCGTTAGAGAAATTCAGGAAAAATTTCCTTCACTCATTATTCAAGTCGTAGAGTCTCGATTCATAGGAGGGCTTACGCATGCGCGCCTGATAATGCAGCAATCGTGGGAGAGCAGGAAACGGCAGTTAACATTCGCTAGGAAACCTGACCTAGACCTACTATTGCGAATCGCTCTTGGCACCCAGATCTCAGAAGCCCTAAAGAGAGTAGGAGTGCGGAGGGGAACGGTAGATCTTGCGATCTTAGCCATGGGCCCTCGTCATGACTTACAAATGTTACATGAATATTGCAAGAAGACGTGGACCGTCAATGACGAGGTTATCGCCCTATCGAAACGGAAGGAGAAATTCCTTCAGAAGTTTCACAGAATAACTGAAGAGTCTACTAAGAACACAACCGTCAAGGAGGAAGTACTCGCCTACTTACTATCCGAAAAGGCGGTACTACTGGGCGTTAGAATGTAATTTCAGACCATTTCCCCACCATGAAACTGCGAGATCTTTCCAATGCTGGATAGCAGCTCTGCAGCTGACAGATGGCCTTCCCTTATGATTTTGAAAACGCCCCCTGAAACATCAACAACGGTTGACTCTCGACCCAACGCTGTCGGCCCACCGTCAATGATTACGTCCACATTTTCCCCGAGACTCTGAACAACTTCGGCAGCGTTCTTTGCAGCGGTTTCGCCGGACCGATTTGCGCTGGTTCCAACCAGTGCGCCTCCACATAATT
>JAHFOH010000065.1:1538-7286 GCA_023266955.1 Nitrososphaerota archaeon | reverse complement strand
AATCATAGACGCTATCACGAAAGCTGAGAATGCCAGCCTCAAGGTAGTGGTTTACATTGGGCCTAAAGGTGCCCGCGCCTTCTCAGCGGGCGCTTTCATTGCGATGGCTTCTGATTTTATTGTAATGGATGATGGGACTGTGATGGGTTCCTCGAGTCCCATTCTCGGCTCAATTGATCCCAGTGAAAGGGCAAAGATTACCAACGCTCTAGCATCCCTCATGCAGACCCTTGCGGAGACGCACGGTCGCAACCAAACTTTGGCCCGTCTCTTTGTTACCCAGGGGATATCCGTGACAGCAGAAGAAGCCGTTCGCTTCAATATTGCGGAGGCTCGGGCGTCAAGCCCCACCGACGCCCTCAAAAAGGCTGGGGTCGCCGCGTCTGGCCTTACGTACTACAACCAAGATCTAAGGAGCGGCATCCTCTCGTTTCTAAGCGACCCCGTCGTTGTGTCTCTGCTCTCCTCCATCGGAGGCCTACTAATACTGCTGGACCTCTACCATCCTACCATCATAGGGACTGCCTTGGGCCTAACGCTCATCGCGATGTCTCTATATGGCCTCCAGATCTTAGGACTCGACCCGTTAGTCGCTACCCTGCTCATTGCAGGCGTCGGTACCATCCTACTCGAGTTGAAGAAAGGGCACGGGTTGCTGGCCTTCACTGGCGTCGCCTTGGCCCTGGTAGCCGCGGCGATAATGATCTATCGCCAGCCTCTTCTTCCAAAAGCACCTGAACTGCAGATTTCCTCGTTCACGCTGGGCGGGGCGGCTTTGGTGGGAGCGGCTATTTTCGGATTCTACCTTCACCAGATTCGAGTGCTGCTGGCCCGCAGGCCCGCTGTCCACGATCCCAAGCTTCTTATCGGAAAGGACGGTGTCACAAAGACGGAATTGGGCCCAAACAAAACCGGTGTCGTCCAAGTAGCTTCAGATGCTTGGAGCGCGCTGTCTGACGAAACTATCGGAGCCGGTGAAAAGATAAGGGTGATAGAAGTCGAAGGCTTAAAGCTTCGTGTGAAGAGGGTGTGAGTGGTTTGAACGTCTCCCAATCCGTCATCCAGATACCGTTTGCGGACATTACGCAACTCATTGGCTACGCGATATTAGCCATTATCGTGTTAGCCCTCCTCGCTTCCGCCATAAAGATAATTCGGGAGTACGAGAGAGTTGTGGTCTTCAGGCTGGGCCGTTTCGTTGGAGCAAAGGGGCCGGGCGTCATTATAGTTGCTCCCATCATTAACCGCCTTTTCAAAGTCGATCTGCGAGAGCGGTTCCTAGAAGTCTCACGTCAAACATGTATCACAAAAGACAATGCTCCTACGGATATCGACTTTCTCATTTACTATAAGGTATATGATGCAGGTCAGAGTGTAGTGCAAGTCCAGAACTTCACCGGGGCTTCGGTAGGCATCGCCACGACAACCCTTAGAGCCGTAGTTGGTGACATTCCACTCGATGAGCTCTTGGCTAGGAGGGAGCAGATCAACAATATCTTGCGATCGAAGCTGGATGAGGTTACTGAACGCTGGGGAGTCAAGGTGACGAGCGTGGAGATTCGGGAAATCCTGCCTCCTAGAGACGTGCTGGAGTCGATGACGAGGCAGATGTCAGCGGAACGCAGCAGAAGAGCTATGGTTCTTGAGGCCGATGGTAAGAGAGAGTCAACTATTCTCGTCGCAGAGGGTGATAAACAGTCAAATATCCTCAGAGCCGAAGGAGAGCGGCAGGCAGCTATTCTTAGAGCTGAAGGCTATTCACAGGCTCTAAGCACGATCTATGGCGCAGCCAAGGGGGTGGATGAAAAGACCATGGCGATTCAATACTTGGAGGCCATGAAGGCTCTCGGAGCAAGTCCCTCCACCAAGTTCATCTTTCCAATGGAGTTCACAGGCCTCTTATCTAAGGTACAGTCGTGGATAAAGGGAAGTTCGTCAGAAAGCGAGGAAAAGAAGTAGCCTCGTACGGCTCATTAGAGAAGCAGTAACTGCGATTCGACTCGAGTTCAGGTTAGGTTGCAGCCCCCTCTAGAGAGGCCTCTTCAGTTACCTTATTTTGGAGAACGATCCATCCAGAATTAGACAGACAAACAACCGATATAAAGTGTACAATCAGGAATCGGCTATTTGTCAACCATCGAAGTCTCATCAGTTAAGAAGGCATATGGAGACTTGCAGGCAGTAGATGGTATATCATTCACAGTGAACGAGGGTGAAGTTTTCTCGGTTTTGGGGCCGAATGGAGCGGGGAAAACCACTACGATCGAGATCTTGGAGGGTCTAAGAGAACGAGATAGCGGAGACGTGAAGGTGTTGGGATTTGACCCGTGGAAAAATGGATACGAACTTCACAAGAAGATAGGAGTGATGCCGCAAGGGTTCAGGTTCTTCGAGTATCCGACTCCCAGGGAGGCCATAAAGTACTACGCCGACCTCTTCGGAGTCAAGGTAGATGTCGACGGGATTCTTCGCAAAGTCATACTCGAAGATTCTGCTAACACGTATTTCACGAAACTTTCGGGGGGACAGAAACAGAAGGTTGGACTTGCCCTCTCACTCGTTAATGATCCAGAGCTAGTGTTTCTGGACGAGCCTACGACTGGTTTAGACCCTCAGGCACGCCGTGCTGTCTGGGACATAATTAGGAACTTGAAGAAGGAGGGGAGATGCGTTCTTCTAACAACCCATTACCTCGAGGAGGCAGAGGAGCTAGCGGACCGGGTAGCTATTATGAACAAAGGAAAGATAATCACTTTGGGCACTCCACAGGAGATAATTGCCAAGTATTCTTCAGGCGAGAGGCTGCTGGTGCGCGGAAATCAGACGCTCGTCGATTATCTCAGGGAAAACACTAAGCTTGAAGTCCGATTCGACGGGAATGGACTCATTACCATCTTGGTACAACAAAAGCATGACGTGCTGATAGCCCTTGCCTCAATCGAGCAGTCAGGTTTGGAATGGACTGATTTGCGTACCCAACGAGACAGCTTGGAAGATATCTTCGTGAGGCTTGTTGGGGAACCAATTGAAGAGCGAGCAGAGGTTGCATAGAATAGACAGGAGAGGACAGGGCTCTTGAATTTCAAGAGATTGGCAGCCGATCTCTCAATATTTGGTCGGGGATACATACGCAGCAGGATCGGAGTCTTCTTTGCGCTAATCTTCCCAGTTATCCTAATCTTGCTGTTTGGCGCGATCTTCTCCGGAGGAAATTCGGGACCGATAACAGTCTACATCCAGAATCAGGACGGATCAAACCAGATTAGTAACGCTTTCATCACTGCATTGAACAGCACTAGCACGATAAGACTCATTCCAGTCGACAGTTCTCAAAACTTCTCTCAGTACCTTCTGTCGCATTCTTCATCAGATGGGGTTGTGATTCCCGGTGAGTTCTCATCTGATTTCGTTTCGGGTAGAACTGTTAACGTAACGGTCTATGGAAACCCAGCTTCAACCTCTAGTGCAATCGTCTCGGGGATAACCAGGGGTGTGGTTAGCGCATTCAATTTGAAGCGCGCAGGCGGATCCCCGATTGTTGGGGTGCATCAATTATCAATCAAGTCTCAATCTTACAAATACGTCGATTTCCTAGTGCCCGGACTCATAGGATTCTCTATACTGACAAGCCCGATGTTCGCACTCGTGAACATTAGCTCGCAATATAAGAGAGACAACATATTCAAACAACTTTCGCTTACCCCTCTCACCAAGACCGAATGGTTGGCAGCCAAGGTGCTTTGGTATGTAGTGCTAACTGGTATCTCTTTCCTGCTGATGGTCTTAGTCGGTGTGTTTGCCTTCGGTGCACAGATCACTCTATCACTGGGGATAACCCCCTTCCTCATAATTGGGCCTCTCCTTTTTGTGTCGCTCGGGATGCTGGTGGGTACAGTCTCGAAGAGCGTGGAGTCTGCTGCAGTAGTGGGTAACCTCGTAACGTTTCCCATGATGTTCTTATCCGGTACCTTCTTTCCTGTGAGCACGATGCCGACGTACCTTCAGACCATTGCCCACGTTCTTCCACTCTTCTATGTCATAGACGGATTGAACAACGTGATGATTTATGGCAACTATGGACAGGCGCTTCTCGACCTTGCCGTACTCCTTGTTCTTTCGGTCGTAGTCTTCTCGATGGCAGCGAGATTCTTCAAATGGCGCGAAGACTAGAGGACTTTGGTCCGGCGAGATTTGAACTCGCGACCGCCAGCGCCCCAGGTTCATTCATGAAGTCTGTCTATTTTTAGCCTCGTAGATAGTGAATCGCTTTGAACGGTTACCCTCAGGCCCAATTTTCGAATCTGTTGGGATCCAAGCATCTCGAACCGAACTGATGCAGGAAGGGCTCTCCTCCGGGTGCCTTGGACTCGCAACTCATCTCTGATATTTCGGACTCGTCAGACTTAAGGGCGTAAAACGAAATTGGAATGTAAAACGATTCGCTGCGTAATACCTTATATATTGTGCTTTACTCGTTCTGATACATACATGCAGAAGCTAGCTCGTGTGTCCTCCAAGGGACAGGTTGTTATTCCGGCGGAGATTAGAAGGAAGCTGGGACGCCCCAGAGCAGTGATAATTCGTGAGAGTGAAGGAAGGATCATTCTTGAGCCTGCTGTCACATTTGAGGACGCATTTGGATCGGGGGGAAAGGATACAGCTGAGATAGCGGCAGAGATTTCCAGGAACAGAAGAAGAGAAGTTGAGTCTGAACGCGCGTAGCTATCTTCTCGATGCCGGAATACTTGCATTGTACTATGCGGGGAAGAGCGATGTTAAACCCTATTTCGATAGAATATTGTCTCTTAAGGCTACGGGTTTTGTTTCTGAAGTTAATCTCGCCGAGTTCTATTACAAGACAGCTCAAAGCAAAGGCATTGAAACTGCAGAGACTTGGTACCTGCAGGTAAGGCAGAGCCGACTCAGGATAATCGCACCCGACGAGGCTATCACTAGAGATACGGCGCTCTGGAAGGTCAGGAGAAGAGATCTGTCTCTAGCGGACTGTTTCGCATTAGCCACAATGCATGATAGGGCCGAGGTGCTCCTTACCACGGATCGTGTGTTGGGTAAGGTAAAAGACGTCAGGGTGGTTTACATATCTCCTTTCTCAGGCGTAGGTGGTGAAAAGCAGCACAAGATTTGAGTCCGTAGAGGCAAAAACTGGGCTGCCTCTAGGTAGTCCAGTTGCCGACACACACGATGCTGAACTGGGGCTGGCGAGATTTTAACTCGCGACCGGCAGCGCCCCGGGTTCACTCTTGAAGTCTGGTATCCTATTGGCGGGTTACGCTGCTAAACTCGGGATCTCGGCGAGATGTTGCCCCACTCTTCTTAGTGAGTTCAATCATAATTAAGAGTGTGAAGATAAGGTGATGATCGGCAGAAGGCTCTAGTCATGAATTCAGAAGGGAAGGATGTGGGGTCCGTTTATGAAATGCATGATAAAGGCAAGACCATTGTAGTAGAACCCGCGGAATGAAGCTATGGTTTACTCACATAGGTTGTAGTAGCTATATATTGGCTTATAGCTCTGAAATGACAACGATAACCAGCTCCAGCGATGTACGTTACTGCCTCTTCTGTGGCGCTTCCCTGCCAGTTGGCGAAAAAATATGCCAAAACTGTGGTAGAATTCAGGCAAGGCCGCTAGGCGTAACTGCAATATCTATCCTTGCCGTAGTGGGAGGAGTCCTTGCTCTCCTTGCTGGCGTGGCGCTGATAGTCGCGTCGGGCTTCCTCACCGGC
>JAHFOH010000065.1:0-1528 GCA_023266955.1 Nitrososphaerota archaeon | reverse complement strand
GGCTTCTTTCCACTAGGCTTTGTTGTTGTGTATTTTCAAGTCCTTGCAGCATCGATAGCGGTTGCGGGAGTCGTCCTCATAACTTCAGGCGGAGGACTCTTGAAGTTGAAGCTCTGGGGCTGGTGGCTGGCAGTCATGGGCAGTGCTGGGTCGATCGCCTTTAACATCTACAGTAGCTTAGTCACACCCCTTATCAGGACCCCTCTAGGCGTTACTGCTCCTACCTCCACAATCGAGGGAGCCCTCCCAGGAATAGTCATAGCCCTGATAATCATAGGATACCTTCTTGCCAGAAGGGGTTTCTTCGGCAAGGTGACGGCAATATCAAAGCCTAGATTAATTGGCTTGGCTGTCTTAGCCCTCCTTCCACTCATACTGCTAGGCATCGGCTTCGTGGCTGTCGCTCCTCTAACAATTGCCTTGCCTCCCACTGTTACATTGCCTCCTGAAGAATTAGGGTGGCGCGAGGTTGAGACCCTATCCGGCACAGGAAACTTCAGCAAAGCGCTGAGTGTCGGAAGTGAGTTTCGAGTATTTGTTCATGTAGTGGGGGTCGAGACATTATGGCCTAACAACTCAGCCTGGATTGAGATCTCTCTATTTCCCATTCCTCTCTCTGAAAAGAGTGTGCTCCATACTCTGTCGTTTTCTTTCTGGGATGTTCAACAGACTAGTCACATTTGGGAGGGAGCATATAACAGACCTTTCCCACCAGGAAGCTACGAAATGCAGATAGAGGTGAATGCTAATGTCCTTCAATGGAGCGTACGGATCGAGGAGAGGACATAGTTGGGTCGCTGGACGCCGAGACTCCAATCCCTCTTAGAGTAAGTTTATTTCTCGAGGCAGGCCCACTCTAGGTTTCAACATTCTGTCACTCTGAGGTACCTCCCGTCCTTCGGCTGTAGCATATTTCACCATCATATCAATCTCTTCGTCGCTTAAGGCGTGGAGCAAGAAATTCGTCTTCCAGTAACGCAGCATTCCGCATCCACTCTCTTAGACAGATTCCCTAGGTTTGGAGAGACAAACCCGCCTGGAGGAAGAATTGTCATCGAGATAAAGGCTGAGAAGATCAGGGAGTGGGTGGTCAGGATAGAAGAGAGAGTGGAGGAGAAAAACCACCTCCACGCGTAGGGCTGGCTTCGGTGAGGTGTGATGGCCAAACGTACCTCTTCACAGTCAAGCAGGGGCACGGGATTGCGTTCATCGGTGTTGAATTGAAGGACGAGCAGCTTGCGGAGCTAAAGGTCGAGGGGCTGATCGAGAACTTTGGAGTGCTAATACGGAATGAGGGTACGTCTAGCGTGGCATACGCATTCTAGATGCAATGGTCAGCCATCATTCCGGATTAGTGGAAGGGCACGGTGGCGTGCGTTAGGCCCCAACAAATTCTCTTTATCGTCGATGTGATAATTACTAACCTAGAGCAGGTGCTCGAAAGACTCGGGATGCTGCAGAATTGGGGCTTTACTCATCCAGGGGGCCAAGAAGGCGACGTTAGGTTCAAATGCATGAGCGCAAGCTA
>JAHFOH010000223.1 GCA_023266955.1 Nitrososphaerota archaeon | reverse complement strand
ACTTCATGATAGATGTCCAGAAGTTGACGAGATCCTCTGATCCTTTCTGTCTCTCCTAATTCTTGAATGTCCATGTCGACTAAACCGCCGGCGATTCCGACAGAGAGGTGCAGCGTTCTACCAAGCTTGAAGTACTTCCTATCTGGACCCGCCAATTCGCTTTTGGCCCTGAACGAAGCCACGAGGCCATGCTGTTCTAGAATATCTAGGTGCTTGAGGACAGCCTGTTGACTTACCCCCAACTCCTTAGCCAGCTGGTTGAAGTATTTCGGTTCGTCAGCTAGGAGTCCCAGTATCCTCCTTCTAGTCTCGTTTCCCAATACGTCGAGGAGGACTCCGGGCTCCATCGCTTCGTTCATGCGGTCCCGTTGCTAAGCCGTTGGACAAGTATTTTAAGTTAGTGACTTCCGGTGAGTATCTTGCCTGAATAGCCACCATGTTCGCGTCAGAAAAGAAACCTGAACGGAAGGGTCGTTGAGAGCGTGATTGAGAAACTCAGGACGACTGCGCAGGGTAGAGATGAAAGTAGAATTGCCCGGCCTATGAACCGTTGGGAGAGAGGCGTCTGGATAGATACTGAGGGGTTCGTGAATGCATCGCCTCCAGTGATTCAGATCGGACAGAAGGAGAGAGGTCCCCTTGATGACTATTGTGCGGGGGCCAGGAGCGATGGCGTGAAGTGCAGGGTTTCTCCTCTCAGGAGGAAGGGTATTGTAGTGGCATATGTAGCTTCGGTCACCGGAGCGTTGAACGTGGCTAAAGAACTCAGCAGGGTGCACGATTGGATAAGGACTGAAACGAGGCTTGGACAAATAAGGAGGTTAAAGGAGAGAATCGACAGGGGCCCAGGGAAGCAGGCTTCCGAGTACGTTAGGAGTGATTGGGAGGAGGCTAGAGCGTTGCTCCGTGGGTCATACCGGGGCGCACGCGAAAGATTTTTCTAGCACACCTCTCAGGTTGGTGACCTTCAGTGAGTATCGTGTCTGAACTTGCAGGCGGAGGCGGACAGGTTCCCGTAATAATTCTGAAGGAGGGTACCTCGAGAACGAGGGGCGGAGACGCTCAGCGTAATAACATCACTGCTGCAAAGATCATCTCTGAAATCGTCAGAAGCTCCTTGGGACCTAGGGGAATGGATAAGATGCTGGTGGATACACTTGGCGACGTAACCATCACGAATGACGGCGCGACGATGCTGAAGGAGATAGATATCCAACATCCGGCTGCTAAGATGATGGTCGAAATCTCCAAGGCAACCGACAACGAGGTCGGGGATGGAACCACCTCTGCGGTAGTACTTGCAGGCTCGCTGCTGGACAAGGCAGAGGAGTTGTTAGAGAAGGATGTGCACCCCACCGTCATAGTTGACGGCTACCGGAAAGCTGCAGCTCAAGCACTGAAGGTACTCGAGAAGGTGGCTGTGAAGATTGATCCTACTGACAAGGAGTGGCTGAGGAAGATTGCAAGAACAAGCATGCTATCCAAACTGGTGTCAAAGGAGTCTGAGCAGTTGGGAGAGCTTGTTGTAGATGCGGTGCTGACTGTAGCTGACAAGTATGACGGAAAATACAAGGTTGATAATGATAACATCAAGGTGGAGAAAAAACCAGGAGGCTCAATTAGAGACACTAAACTCATCAGAGGAGTTGCCATGGACAAGGAGGTCGTCCACTCCGGAATGCCGAAGAAGGTTGAAGAGGCCAAAATCGCCTTGATCAACTCTCCCTTTGAAATCGAGAAGACAGAGTTTGACGCCAAAATAAACATCAACAATCCTGATCAGATGAAGTCCTTCCTAGAAGAGGAGAGCAAGATGCTGAAGGCTATGGTGGATAAGGTGAAGGAAGTGGGTGCAAACGTAGTTATCTGTCAGAAGGGATTTGATGATGTTGCGCAGCATTACCTCGCCAAGGCCGGTATTCTTGCAGTAAGGCGCGCTATGGAGAGTGATATGAACCGATTGGCCAAGGCTACTGGTGGAAGAGTGGTCACCAGCTTGCAGGATCTTGCGCCGACAGACCTTGGCTATGCGGGCGTTGTTGAGGAGAGGAAGATAGAAGATGACAAGTGGGTTTTTGTGGAGGGATGCAAGAATCCTAGAGCCGTCACACTTCTAATCAGGGCCGGATCACAGAGGGTTGTGGACGAAGCCGAGAGATCCATTCACGACGCCATCATGGTCGTGAAGGATGTGTTGGAGAAGCCAGCGATCGTGGCTGGTGGAGGAGCCCCAGAAGCCTATGCAGCCCACCAACTTAGACAGTGGACTGAGACTCTCATCGGTAGGGAACAGTTGGCAGCTCAGAAGTTCGCTGAAGCCCTAGAGTCTATACCGCTGGCCTTAGCTGAGAATGCGGGTATGGATCCGATCGATGTTCAGGTGGAGCTAAGGGCGAAACAGAGTGAGGGGAAGACTTGGTACGGCGTCGACGTGCTGAATACGAAGCTAGGAGACCTTTACGAGAGGAACGTCTTCGAGCCATTGGTGGTGAAGGAGCAAATCATCAAATCAGCGACTGAAGCGGCTTCCA
>JAHFOH010000064.1 GCA_023266955.1 Nitrososphaerota archaeon | reverse complement strand
CGGTAATATGGCACTCCGCTCTCTTGGTAGGGAAAGACTGGGCGGAAGTGACCTTCGAGTCTCAAGTCAGGGTCGAAGGATCTATCTTTGCGAGTCTCACTACAAGGAATGGAAGAAAAAGACTAAACAATCTCGCGACTTGGAGCGAGCGAGATACCTCTAAGAACCCTGCGAATATTTAATTCGCGAGAAAGAGCGGAACTGCTAGATGAGAATTCTACAACTTCACTCTGATTTTATGGAATACGAGCCGGTGCAGAAGGAGATCCCCGAAGGCGAAGATGCTCAGAAGCAGAAGGTAAGAGAAGAAGAAGTTGTTGTTTTGTTCACCACTTTTGAGAGGGGAGACGACCCAAAGGTCGTCCGTAGGGCAGTAGACGAAGTCAAGAGCTCCCTCGAAAAAATGGGAGCCAAGAAGCTGCTCATCTACCCCTACTCACATTTGAGCGCTGATCTGGCATCACCAGGTCAAGCCCTCGAACTAAGCAAACTTCTGGAGAAGTACTCAATCGAAGAAGGATTCGAGGTGCACAGAGCACCTTTCGGATGGACAAAGGCCTTCAACATAAAGATAAAGGGTCATCCGCTGGCTGAGCAATCCAAGTCCTTCAGAGCAGGCGAAGCCAAGCTAACAAGAAAAGAGATGAAGAAGCAGTACTTAGTTCTCACACCTTCAGGAAAGGAATTCTCTCCTCAGGAACGCTTGCCTAAGGTTTCGGATGACTTCACGGCGCTGGTAGAGAAGGAGGCCCTCGGCGTCGAGGCCCGAGGTGGACAACCAAAGTTCCTCGACTACTGCAAGAAATTCGGTATAGAATGGGAACCAATGTCTGACATCGGACATATGCGTTACCAGCCTCAAGCTAACCTCCTCTTCGAATTAATCAGCGAATACTCCAACCAGATTGTGTATTCGCTTGGGATCCCCGTCTTCAGAGTAAGAGGGACGAACATGTTCAACTTGGACATACCCGCTGTTAAGCAACATGCAGATCTCTTCGGAGGCAGACTTTACGAGTTAAACATCGATGACAGAAGCCTCGTGATGAGATATGCCGCATGCCATCAGCAATTCGCCATTGTGAAAGACTGGCAGATTAGCTACAAGCATCTACCCTTCGGAGCGTTTGAAGTGGCGGACAGCTATCGCCATGAACAGAGTGGGGAGCTCCTTCTGTCATTCAGGGTAAGAAAGCTCCACATGCCAGATCTCCACATATTCTGCAAGGACCTTGAAGAAAGCCAGAAGATCTTCAAGGATATCCACATGCGAATATTCGAGGAGATTCAGAAACTTGGTAGAGACTACGAGATATTGATCAACCTGACTTCTAGGCAGTTTTTCGACGAGAACAAGAAATTCCTCCTCGATCTCCTGAAACCTGTGAAAAAACCGGCTCTCATTGCGTTCTATCCGCCGGGAGTAGATTACTATTGGGTAATCAATATCGAGTATCATATTACAGATGAGCTTGGGAGGCCGCGGGAAATAGGCACTGTACAGATAGACACTGGAAATGCACAAAGATTTGGGATAAGATACACGGATGCGGAGGGACGGGAGCGATTTCCGGTAATAATTCACACAGCCCTCATTGGCACCCTCGAAAGATACCTATACGTCCTGCTTGATTCTGCAGCTAGGGCCGAAAGAGCCAGAAAAGTCCCGACTCTACCACTTTGGCTATCTCCGACTCAAGTGCGTCTGATACCCATCTCCGAAAAGCAAATGCCATCAGTCAAAAAGATTACATCCAAGATTGCAGCGAACCAAATTCGAGCTGATATTGACGACAGAAGCGAAACCCTCAGTAAGAAAGTTAGGGATGCGGAGACACAGTGGGTCCCATACATAGCTGTGGTGGGAGAGAAAGAACAGAAGAGTCAGAGGCTTTCAGTCCGGATCAGGGAGCAGGGACTGCTTAGAAAGATGAAATGGGAGAGCCTGGTCTCTGAAATCCAGAAGAAGGCGAAAGGTTACCCCTTCAAACCGCTTCCTATGCCGCTGCTGGTTTCCCAGAGACCAGCTTTTGGCGGTTAACGAGGCCTGAAAACCTGCGAAAATTTTTTAATTTTTTTTCCGCAGAAGTCTAAGCGTTTAATGCAGGCTATACAATGAAGCTGTGCTCGAGTGATCCATAGGCGGCTATTTCCGTAGTGAGGTTATGCATGAAATTTCAGCCAATAGCTTCGCAGCAACCACTGATGCGGCCCCATTGTCATAAGGAGGAGAGAGTTCCACAATATCGAATCCCACGATGAAATTCTCCTTTAATGCGTACAGAAACTCGAGCAACTGACGACTGGACAAACCAGCAGGCTCCGGATTGCTAACACCAGGAGCGAACGCAGGGTCTAGGACATCTAGATCAAGACTAATGTAAACTTGATCGAAACCCTTGATGAAATCGCTGAAGAGCCTCTGCGACTCGTTCAGGGTAAAGATTGTGTCACAAGAAATGGTGGTTAGCCCCATTTCATTGGCATATCTCCACTCGTCAGCGGTTGCAGCTCTAGAGCCGACGTGAATCATCCCGTCCGCCTTTCGTATCTCTAGAAGTCGACGAAGGAAAGTCGCGTGACTCAGGCGAAGATCAGCATACTCATCTCTCAGGTCGAGATGGGCATCAAAGATAACTATGGCTGTATGAGCGGGCAGGACCGAGCAGGAGGCGAAGCTGAGTGAGTGCTCGCCCCCTAGGATGGCGAATGATGATTTCTCTGCCAAAAGCTCTTTCACGATCTTTTGGATAGCATCGATCATGTGCTGGACGCTACCGGTCTGACGGAGATTGCCCAGATCCTCGACTCCTAAGGCTTCCAGATCCACACCCAACCGATGCGAATAAATCTCAACATTCTGAAAAGCCTGCCTTATGGCATTTGGACCGAACCTTGTGCCTGACCTGTAAGTGCAAGTCGCATCAAAAGGCACTCCGAAGACCTTGACGACCGGCTTGAAACCGTCAGCTCGAAACGTTATGTTAGGGTCAGAAGTCAGAAGAAGGTCTGCATAAGTCAAATCTTACACTATCGAGACCAGAAGAAATCTTCCAGCTTCGTGGCTCCTAGGATTTCGTCAAATTCATAACCCAAAGCGTCAAGGAACTGATCAAAGGTGCTGCGCAAATACTCAAGATACTTGTCGTTATCTATCTCTTCCACCTTGGCCATAGAAACCGGTTTCACTCCGGGAGGTGTTGTCGTCTTAACGAAGGAGATGATTTCACCAGCCTTCACCTCCTTGCCATTTCTCATTAACAACTGAGCGGCCTTCACATGCTGAGGAGTCGTATCCACATATCTGGATAGTGGCTTGCTAATCATAACGTTGAACGCAAGATCGCTCAGGGGAATCTGTCTATTTCGAAGAGAGAGGTAAGTCTGATGTATCATCTTCTTGATTTCGTCTCTCGCCCTCTCGAAATCCGAAGGCGATGACACTCTACTGAGTATTTCAACAGCATCATAGAAGGCCTTTCTGATGAAGGGTGGAACATGACTCTTCTTACCAGTCAACCCCTTCACATCAACATTACCATCAGGCAAAACACCCAGGTAGTTCTTCTTCCGTTGGCTGAAGGCGACGTACCGGTAAGTCTTCTCAGCATCTAATTCGATTCCAAGAGTACTTTCAGCCCAATCTCTAACAGCCTTAATCTGATCCTCACTGGGAGTTTCCAAAAAGAGTGAGTCGGTATCCCCATAAACGACTTCGATACCAAGCTCCTTACACTTATCAATCGTCTTAGTGATCGCGTATCGCCCTATCGCCGCGGTGGCATCAGCCACAGGCAGACAATAGAGGGGAAAGATATCCGCGCCCATGACGCCGTAGCTAGCGTTTAAGATGACCTTGAGCGCCTGAGACACGACATTGTAGAGTTCTTTCTGTGTCTTTCCTAAACGTGGATCTCTCACAAGCGGCTTGTAGTAGTTCACCCTCAGATCCCGAAGGGATCCAAATAGAAGCGATGATACCCCTATCCTCCGCGTGCAAACCCAATGGTCCGTCTCCGGAATTAGGTTAGACTTGCATTCTTCGTGAGGACACCTGACAGTTTCGTAGGAAAGGTTGTAGACTTTGATTATGCTCGGATAGAGCGAAGCAAAGTCAAGAACTGCTACACCGAAGTGGACCCCAGATGTCGGCTCAACAACTAGCCCTCCCTTGTACTTCTTGCCTTTAATGATGGCCTCAGTCGAGGCACCGCCTTTAGCCTCCAGCTCCTCTTTCCTGGGTATCAAAGCACCCATTCTTCTGTGCTCGAAGAACATCATGCTCCTAATCCAGTTTGAAACCCCTAAGCGAGCCGCATCGTCGACAGGCATCTTCGCTATCCTAGAAACAACAAGGAGGAGTTTCATGAGCAGATCATCACTGAAGCTAGTCAACTTGTATGTGATCCAAGCATCATTGAAGCAGTATCTCGCCAACTCATGTAGTGAGAGATCATTCATTGCTCCCTCGAATTCGATCTTCGATTCCTGAATCAACCCTTCACTCACACCACCTAGAGTATGGTCAACATACTTGTTCCCGAACGCGTAGACCTGTATTGACTTGTTCACGAAAGTCTTGTAAAGGTCAATATGCACACCGGGTTTAACAAACGCTACATCCCTACCCATCGAAATCGGTATCTCATCCTTCGTGAAACCAAACTGCGATCTCTGTGCTCTGTTGTATAGGTAATGCAGATCGAAGTCGTCGCCGTTGAACGTGAGAAGAAAGGGGTAATCCAATATCCTATGAAATATGCGCGATATGAGGGACTTCTCATCATCAAATATCTCAATTTGGACGTTTTCATCCAGTGCTCTTTTGCCTAGTTCAACCTCTTTCCTCCTAAGAAGAAGCACTTCTTTAGTCCCATCACTCCCAACGAGCGCAGCTGATATTATCGGAAGATTCGCGGTTCGAGGATCCGGTACTCTGTTTTGCTCCTCAGAAAGCACTTCGATGTCCAACGCAACCCTCCTGATCTCCGGAAGTGGCTGATTGAGCAACTTTGCCCATCCCATGATATATGGCCGAAAATCAGGTTTAGCGCCGTTGAGAATACCTTCTAGGACAACCTTGACCTCCCCCGACATCTCGTACTCTAAGGGGGAGATGTTGGAGTCATCAATACGATAATACGTACCGACGACCCAGCCCTTGTCATAGAGAAAGTTCTCGTAATACTTGATGTCTGCCTCCCATGCCTCTATCCTATCCCTAATACTCCGCTCTCCTGGTGAACCACCTATAGCCAACGGGTCCGTGGCGACTATCTTCGTGACGTTGATGTCTCGATCGTTCAGCAGGTCCCGCTTCTTCTCTTCCTTAAGCTCCAGCACGTCAGATCTCTTCTTTACCTCCTCAGGAATATCCTGAACCGGAAGTCTGGAGTAGCAGTAAGGCTTGTGACCTGATTTATCATACCATAGGCGAATCCTCTGTGAATCCAGATCATAGAATTTTAGAATCGCAGCCTTGAGTTCACCATCATATGATGCCGAAACCAGGAGTGAAAGATTAAGCGCCGTGGTATCTCTCAGTGCTTCCTTGATACGGTCGGAAAGACTGTTTGAACCTGAGGCGACCACGGCTAGAGACTATCCAAACATGCGTGAATGGCATATAAATCCTAGACGCAGTTAACTGAAGGCATACCCAACTAATACCCTGAGTATTCCCATGATTAACTAGTGAATAGTTAAATCGACCAATCCAAGCGCGCCTCGTTTAGCAATTGGAGAAACGGAACAGAATTCTGCTGTTACTGAGGATACTGCTAATCGCGTCAGGAGTTCTTTGGCTCTCCTTGGCCATCACAGGCGAGGGATCGCCGCTGCTCGTAGCCTCGGGAATCATAAACATTGTAACTCTATTGGCTACGCTTACCAGTAGGAGGAGCGCATGGCTTTGGAGCCTAGTTATGGCTACCTCATCCTCTAACCTAATCATCTACGTTTACCAGGGGTACGCGGCCTACCAGCTACTGCAAATCACATTAAGCCAACTTCCAATAGCGTCCTTCCTAATCGATCTAGTCGGAGCAGTGTTTTTCATCGTACTTATCTTGAGACTCTATGCTCGCCCTGAGGAATTATCCAGCCTTCCTACTCCGAAGACTTCAGAAGAACGTAAAAAGAGTAAAGACTAATCGCCGAAAGAGAGGAGAAGAGCTTCGTCGCAAAGACCAGATTCCACGGTATCTTTGGATTTGGATAAGCTATGTTGAGAAGATCGATTCTAAGTAGACCTCGCATTGCATCAGCGGTGATAAGGGCTCCCCATACGGTGAAATTGTACATGACTTCGTAGAATGAGCCAAAGGCGACAGCAAGAGCAAAAACCGTCAGGATCGAGCGCCAGAACTTCGAGATCCGTGCAATCCTTTCTCGATGCATAGTAGTCAAGCTGAACCAAAAGACCACTATTGCAATACTCAGATAGCTCATGGGTTTAGCGAAGTAGGGTACTGGAAAATCGAAGCTAACCAACCATTCTCCTATGGTCACCACTCCCGCAGTCGCGTACTGCCTAACAGCTTCGACGAAGCTGGCCGCGAGCGTCAAAAGTATGATCACGCCCGAGACTGTAGCAATCATCTTGTAGAAGCCGTTGGCTCTCCTCTCCTCAAGTGATGAATACTGAACCAATTACTTCTCCCAGGCTGACTCCTCTGAATGGTTAAAAAACTTGACCATTTTGATGACTTAATCAAGAATTCTGGTCGTGAGATGATGTGTCTCTGTGGTCACGCTAAAAGATCTCTAAATCCTTCAAAAGTGATTCGAAAGTCATAGCGCTCAGCTGTAGATCTAGCCTTGGCAGCCAGGTTCTCATACATGGCCTCATCATCCAGCAGAAGCTCAATCTGGTGAACATACTTGCTAGCCTCAGTATCGTAGTAGATTAGATTGAAAGGCGAAAAATCCTTTCGCCCACTGTATGTTCTGGAAACGGGCACTGAAAGTCCTACAGCGAATTCGTTGTGAGCAGGCGCATCCGAGTAAACTAGTGGAGTGCCGCAAGCCATTGCTTCCAACGCAGGCAATCCGAAACCTTCCGACCGACTAGGAAACAGTAGCATCCTAGTCATATTGTAGAAACGTGGCAAAGCTCGGTAAGATGTCTCCTCAAATCTCTCCAGTCGGTGCCTTAGTCCTTTCATTTCAGAATTGAACCATGCGTGGAAGTTGACCAGAACCTTTGCATCAAGTTGCCTAATTACTCGTCTAGCAATGTCGATACCTTTCCGATGCCTTGCCCAAGAGGGCGTCAAAAACGCCAGATCGAACGGACGGCTTTCTTGATTCAGAGGTCTAAACAAATGGGTGTCAA
>JAHFOH010000063.1 GCA_023266955.1 Nitrososphaerota archaeon | reverse complement strand
GGAAGAAAGGTGGCTATGCTGGCTGAGAACTTTTACGAGGATTTGGAGCTGTGGTATCCTCTCTATAGAATGAGGGAGGAAGGAGCGGCAACGACCGTTGTCGGCACAGGAACCAGCACGATTTACAAAAGCAAGCATGGCTACGAAGTTAGAGCTGATACAGCCGCTGACAAAGTAAAGGCTGACGATTTTGACGCAGTGATCATACCTGGAGGTTGGGCTCCAGACTATCTAAGGAGACACGAATCAATCCTAAGTTTTGTACGGAACATGAATAGCCAAGCTAAAGTTGTTGGAGCGATCTGTCACGCAGGTTCAGTACTGGTTTCCGCCGGAATCTTGAAAGGAAGAACAGCAACCTGCGTAAAAGCCATCAAAGATGACATCATCAACGCTGGAGCCAAATACGTGGATAGAGAAGTAGTGAAAGATGGAAATCTCATCACGTCACGCTTCCCAGACGATCTACCCGCCTTCTGCAGAGAAATAATCGCCACATTGAAAGAGCTGAAGGTACCGAGTCTAGCTCTCAGACAGAAGAGGAAACAACTCACCTAGTCTAGCCAATTTTAGCGCTCTTGTCTGGATAAGGACAGTAGTTTCTCACAGGACATATTGGACACAGCGGTTTTCTTGCTGTGCAATATCTTCTCCCATGAGCAATTAGTAATAAATGCAATTCATGATACTGGGTCGGAGGATACAGCTTCTGAAGAGACTGCCTAACATCCTCATAGCCTCCCTTCAACGGCGCCAAACCCAATCGCCTCGAAACCCTGTTCACATGAGTATCTACAGGCACAGTTGGCTTGCCTCCTACCGATACGAGTAGCACATCAGCCGTCTTCGGACCCACCTTCGGTAGACTCATCAGGGTCTCCCTTGCTTCATCTAAGGGTAGGTTGAGAATGGTATCCAGCTTACCTTCAAAGCGTTCAAGCACAGCCTTCGCTAACTGTTTGATTGCCTTAGACTTCGTCCTCTGTAAGCCACCGACTCGAATTGCTTTCTCGATATCATCTACGTCAGCACTGGCAAGGAGCTGTGGAGTAATTCCAACGGATGTCTCTAATCTCTGGAAGGCTCGGATAGCGCTCACATCAGTGGAGTTCTGAGACAGGATAGTCATTACTAGAGTGCTAAAAGCATCACCGAATTCCTTCGCTGCCTTAAGAGACGCAAACTCTTCGACACGTATTCTGAACCTCTTACGAAGAACTTTGAAGATTCTTCGGGCTGCAGGATTCGGCTCGTCTCCCGTGTAGAACTTAATCTTTCGACTCAATGAGATTCTTCCAGCAGCTTGTTAACATGTTGATGATGCCGCAGGAACATAAGCATAATATTTCATTCAGCTACTTCTAATGTGACCAACTTCCAGGAGCGCTCTCTTCACAGCCTTTCTTGGAGAATCTTCTCCAATTACTGTCGTAAGCTTCCGCTCATCCAGAGACTTGCCAGCATATTCGTCGGCAATTCCACCACTGCCTAACAGGGTGATTATGGGCTTCTTCTTTTGATAGGCTATCGACATCTCAATTAGCGTTCCAACACCTCCTCCCACAACTATGACTGCGTCAGCCGAATAAGCTGTGATGTAATTCCTAGCAAATCCTATTCCTGTGGCAATTACAACATCGCTGTAAGGGTTTGCGTGAGAGAAGTCTTCGTAGGGGATAACACCAACAGAGATTCCGCCCGCCTCCTTCACCCCCTTCGCCGCTGCTTCCATAACTCCTCCTAGGCCCCCTGTCAGCAACACCGCGTCATGAGCTGCCACTTCTTTTCCAACCTGATATGCGATATCGTACGCTTTAGGAGTGCAGATCTCTTGACCATATCCGACAACAAGTAATTGGATTCGCCTCATGGAACGAGACATCTGATCAACCTTCGATGGACAGTGCTTGTAAAATTGTTTCTTCAAGACATAAATCTACGCAGCCGGGAGGAAGGCTCATGATTTTTGTGACGTTGCTAACTATAAGACCTGAGCAGAACAAGGAAGCCTACTCCGCCATTAAGAAATTCAAACTACCAAAAGGAGTATCACTAAAGACGATGTACGGACTGTTCGGAAGATACGATGCCGTGCTAATCTATGAAGCCAAGGACGAAAAGGCAGGTATGAACTTCCTTCTTGACATCTGCAAAATACCCGGCGTCACTGACACGGAAACTATGGTCGCCACGTGGTAGATGGATGAACTATCGTCGGCTAAGCGTCAAATGACTGGGAAGTGGGCTGACTCCAAAATGCCTCCTTCAACGACTGAACCTACTAAGCCACAACCATCGCAAGAAATTCCAAGCGATGGTCTATCAGACGATGAAATCAGGGTGATTTACAAATTAAAGACGGTAGCTGTAGTTGGGATATCGAGAGATCCGCAGAAAGCCGCTCATTATGTTCCGAAATATTTGATGGAGAATGGCTACGAAATTATTCCAGTCAATCCCTTCGTAACTGAAATTCTAGGCAGACCTTCTTACAAAGGTCTACTCGATGTGAAGCAGGTGATCGACATAGTCGATGTATTTCGACCTTCTGATGAAGTTGTTGAGGTTGCGGAGATGGCTGTAGCGAAGGGAGCTAAGGTGCTTTGGATGCAGGAAGGAATTTACAACGAGAAGGCAGCATCGTTAGCAAGGAGTCACGGGTTGAAAGTAGCTTGGAACAGATGCCTGAGGAGAACACATCTGAGATTGTTTAAAGGCATATACGAGAAGACGATTTGAAGCAATGAGGAGAAATCTAAGGCCCTCAGGAATTTCGGAAGACTGGGATAACATCCTCGGCGAATAACCTAAGCGAAGTTAGATCAGACATATAGGGAAAATTAACTGTGATATAGCTGACTCCTAGTTTGACATACTTTTCAATTTCCTTAACCACTTGTCCGCTGGTTCCTGTTATAATTACCTGTTTGAGACTTGGCTGATCCGACAGCAGCTCCCTAGTCTTTCTTGACCTCTGATCTCCATCATCGTCAATCAAGATAATGGGTTGCCAAGCTTTGATGATTTTGCGGTAATTCCTGCCCACAAGCTGACACCAAGATTCCAGAATTTCCAAGGCAGCCTTGTATTGGCCCAGTGTGCAGAGACCATAGTTCCATCCGTCAGCAAGTTCAGCAACCAGTTTTAACGTCCGCTTCTTCCCTGCTCCACCTATCCAGAGGGGAGGATTAGGCTTCTGAACAGGCTTGGGGTTGCAAATTGCATCTTCGATTGAGTAATGCTTTCCATGGAAGGAGGTTCCATTCCGGGACCATAACTTCTTGATGATTTGGACTGCTTCCTCGAGCATCTCGACACGATTGATAGGAGTGGGGAATGGTATTCCATATGATCCATACTCTCTTCGATACCACCCGGCGCTTAAGCCCAGATCTAGGCGGCCATTTGATATGACGTCGAGGGTCGCGCCCATCTTGGCTACTAATGAGGGTTGGCGATAGGAGTTGCAGAGGATCGTCCCCAGTCTAATGCTTGTTGTATCGGATGCTATAGCTGCCAGTGTAGTCCAAGCTTCTAGGAGAGGTGCACGAATCTCTTCTCTAGATGGCCCTAAGTATGCATGAAGCCACGGCATGAAGTTGTCCTTTATCCAGATAGAGTCAAAACCGAGTTTTTCACATTCAACTGCGACATTTCTTATCGTCGCATAATCAAGAGTTTCTTGGTAAATGTAGCAGCCGAATTTGACCATGCGTCCCTATGATACACTGTCCCTTGATTATTTCAGGTGTGGCGCAACCTTGACGACTCTAGTGCTCCTCTTTGATGCTCTAATTGTCACTATATCATCCAATCCAATCTTTATTCCACTTCTGTCTTTATAGACTCCATAGAGCCTAGCATCAGCCTCCCTGATAAGCTGGATACGTATTTCTGAGCCGTAGGGAACTGTGTAGCGCAGCGGATGCTCCACTGTACCATCCCTGACACTATAAGTGGGAACAATGTAACAAATGCCCAGCTCATTTTCACCGATAGCTAGATGTCTCTCAGGTTCGAGCCAATCCCCCAGCCTAATTTTGTCAAGATATGAAAAGTAACCTGTTGAACCCGCCTGTGTAGTTACAGCAACGCCGTTTCCTATGACAAAATCTGTGAAGTGAAATCCCTCTCCTTTCGTAAACACTTTGAAGCGGAGACAGTTACCATCAGCTCCTCGCTCAAGGTATACATCAGTGAAGACCTCGCCAATAGACTTGGCATTCAGCAGCACCTCGAGTCTTGGATACTCCACTACCTCGTATCTCCCCTCCTTCAAGTCGCGGAGAGCTCTCCCTAATTCCTCAAAGTAGACTTCAGCCAAATGGGCTCGAGATCCTGTGGGCTTCTCCCCCCTTACTCCGACGAAGAGGAGAGGAATCGTCTCTAATCTTCCGAAGTAGCTGAAGACCCCGTCACCTCCAACTACAACGCCCAAATCAGGATTTTGCTCAGTATATTGCATCCCTACCTTCCTGAACTGATCGATAACCTCTTGAATCGGTACCTTCGGCCTGTCAGAATCAAGCAGGATCGAAGCCTTCATCTTTCAAGATCGGCTTCGGCTTGGGTTATCTTGTATTTACACTCTACCAGTCCGGAATAAAGTCTACCAATCATACAACTTCTTTCATGATATCATATGCATCTATTGAGGAATTCATGTAGGCCGTGGGAAAACTTTGAGGTATAGTCGACTATCCGAACTTGGCGGCTTCAATATACCTCTTCAAAGCTTCAGCCTCTTCGTTGATCACCCTCTGCAGAGGTCCTGAAGCTAATCCTCCAAAGATTCGTGCGAGGAAACCCTTGGGATTAATGTCTGAGACGAGACTGACCTTCGTTCCCTGAGGGACTTCGGTTAGAGTCCAAACCTGAGTGCCAGTCGCGTCACCGCTGAACTCCTCCACTAACTTTTCAGGAGGAGAGAAAGTGGCTTTGACGACTGCCTTGAACCTCCTACCCAGTAACTTTCCTTCCTGTTCAACTACTTGCACATTGCCTTCTTTACTAAGTATTTTCGTGGAAGTTACAATCGTAGAAGCCTTCGGAAGACTCTCATAATCGAATAGTCTGGTGTAGACGAAGTCACGCGGAGCCTCAATAACCTTCGAAACTTCTATGCGAACCATGAGATTCTAATCCGTTGCCATGCTAGTTAGAATATAAAACTGTCAGTCTGCCACACTTTTAGAATTCAAGATTTAATAATAATCTGAGCAAATGATACGTATCCGTTTGTCTGAGCCTAAGCAAAAAAATCGAGGTACCTTGCTGGCGAAAGCGACTGGAAGAAAGATTCTTCAGTTCATCCTTGACCTGTTAGACTTCATTCGCTCCACACCATCCGTCATCTTCTCGATGACTTTAGAGGAGAATCTAACCCTCGGAACTACGGTCACCTTCTGGATACTAGTGTTCCTACCTGTGGTAATATTGCCGATTATGCTTCTGGTATTCTCTGTTCTTGGAATTCGTGTCTGTTCTTTCAATGGAATTCCTATTCCCTGTTAGAGTTTCAATGGTTCTGACCATCGTCCAAATATTCACCACTCTAATTTCACCCATATGTCAATCGGCGATGACCATAGGTCGTATGAACAAACGCCGAATCTGTCAAACTTGGTCGACCATGCGGGAGGGGCTAAAGGAGAATATTGTAGCTAGCGTCGTAGACGTTGGGTCGATCCTTCTAGCCTTTAACCTCGGTCTTCATCAGATGGATCAATGGGTTGGACTTGCTTACGGAGCTACTGATGCTTGGGTAGTGATTTGGCAGCGGCAAAGAATCACGCGATGGATTAGCAGGTTAGGTCAGACCCTTCGTGGTCGACTCACAAACGAAGACCGATTGCACATAGGGTCAATCCTCTGGGAGATTGAGCCTTCCGTATCACCATCTCTATCGAATCCTTAGATGGAGATTTTTCTAGCCCAGTCGCTCAAGGTCTACTAACATCTATCCTTCATCCTAAAACTTAACTAAGAATTTTATACGATGTGATGAGAAGCCTACACATCACTGATCTGACTGTTGGCTCTCATATCGTTAATTACGATTTTTGCTGCGTTATAGCCTGGCGCCCCTGAAACACCCCCTCCTGGATGCGTTCCTGAGCCACATAGATACAGACCGTTTATGGGTGTGCGGTATTGAGCCCATCCAGCGAGAGGTCTGAACGAGAACATTTGGTCAGGCGTAATCTCGATATGGAATATGTTTCCCTTTGGTAAATAGAAGATGCGTTCCATGTCAAGAGGTGTCAAAACCTCCATCTGCATTACGGCATTTCTGATGTTAGGCGCATATTGAGCTAACGTTTCTATTATCCTATGTCCCGCGTCTTCCCGGATTTCATCCCAATTACCAGTGCTCAGGTGGTACGGAAAGTATTGTGCGAAGATCGACATAGTGTGATAGCCTGGCGGAGCTAACGATGGGTCTGTTGCGGAGTGAAAGACGATCTCGAGAAATGGCTCCCTCGACATTCTTCCATACTTAGCATCATCATAGGCCTTCTCAAGGTAATCGATGGAGGGAGCTATATCCGTGGTGCCCCGATGCTGTAGCCCCAATTCCTTGCCTGGAAAGGCAAGATAATCGGGCAGTTCTCTTACAGCAGCATTCACCTTAACCACGCAACCTTCGTCCTTCAAATTCTCCAATCTCGTGACAAATTCCTTGTCAAGGTAATCTTCGCCGACCAACTTGAGAAGGGTCTGCTTCGGATCTGCGTTCGAAATTATCAACTTGGACTCCAATCTTCTACCATCGTCAAGCTGAACTCCGAAGGCCCTACCCTCCTTAACCAGTATCTTTGAAACGCCTACGCCTGTGATGAACTGAACGCCGAATGACTTGCCAGATTTGGCAAGAGCCTCTACAATGCTTCCCATTCCTCCTTTTACATATGCCCACGCCCCTCTCTTCCCCTCAACCTTCCCGATCATGTGGTGCCCCAACACATACGCAGTTCCGGGCGTCATCGGACCAGCCATAGTGCCTATGATTCCTTGGGTAGCCAGAGCGGCTTTTACATAGTCTGATTCGAAATACTCGTCTAGAAGGTCCTTTGCACTGAAGAACATGAGACGCCGCAGAACTTCTTGGGCTTCAGATTCTTGGAATAAGTTTAGAAGGTCAGTTAAGGGTGGAGGAGGAGTAAGAAACGCGAATTCAAAAACCTCAGCAACTTCGTCCCAAAAGTGCGTGTATTCCCTATATGCTTCTGCATCATCCTTCGAAAATCTCTCGATTTCTCTGACTGTTTTCTCCTGATCATTCCAAAGGAAGAGATATTTGCCATCCGGAAACGGGAAGAAAGAAAAAGGCTCATGGATGTCTAACTCGAGTCCCCACTTCCTTAACTGAAGA
>JAHFOH010000062.1 GCA_023266955.1 Nitrososphaerota archaeon | reverse complement strand
ACAAGTAAACTCGATGGAAGACTTAGTTTATCCTTTGTCGAGAGCTGGAGCGATAACCCACTATTCTTGCGAGCCTGGGTTGAAAATATTGAGAGAGCGCTAAGACGATTCGAATCAGGCGTCCAAGACGTGTTTGTGCTGTTCACAGCTCATAGCCTGCCTGAGAGAATACTGGATTCAAATGATCCTTACCCTAACCAATTTCAAGGGAGTTGCCGAAGGGTTGCAAAGAGGGCTAACCTCAACCTATGGACATTTGCGTACCAGAGTGCTGGTCTAAGAAAAGAAAAATGGTTAGGTCCTGACGTTCTTGAGAAGCTGGCAGAGCTAGCGGGAAGTGGTCATCATAATATCCTAATCGTTCCCATAGGATTTGTTGCCGACCATCTTGAAATCGTCTACGACATCGACGTTGAATGCCAGGAATTTGCTAACGCGAACAACATCAACCTTGTTAGGGCAGAAATGCTGAACACTTCGCCAATCTTCATTGCAGCCCTAGCTGAGATTGTGAGGGAGCAAATAGAAGGTAGTTCTGTCGGTCCCAAGGACTAAGAAACTCCATCGCAGCAGATGGCAAGGTTTCATACGGTTCGAGCCGATGAATAGCCGATGCCCACATACGTCCTTCTGTCGACCAGTTCATCAGCAGGCTGAAGACCACCAAAGCAAAGCGTTAGCAAGGCGGCCACTCAGCTACTAGTGACGGCACAATAAGTAACATGCATAATCCAATGTTCTAAGCTCAGGGGTAAAAAAGTAGGGGGTGGTCTATCTGTCAGCCAGTTTCTCATTACGTTAGGCTTGCGGTTGCGGATGGCAAACCACTAAGATCTAGCATCATATCAGTGGTAGTTAGAGGAGCTAGACTATTAGGTATGTGAGCAACGAGGAACTTTATGGAGAATGGGCCAGCACCCGTCGGATCAACACCGTTAATGTCTGGCTCAAGAGTTATGACTGCTAGGCTCTTTCCGTCTGCAAGATTAACTGGGAAAGATACTCCTGGCGGTGCATTTCTGAAGAAGTCTTCTCCAGGGAATGGAGGAGTAGCGCCTGACTCACTGTAGGGTGCGGATTCATCAGCCTTATCTGCCAAACTAAACTTTCCTGTGCTTAGAGGAACTCCTTGGGTTGCTGCCCAACCCTCATACTTCCAACCTGTTACTAGCGTTGCCAACTTGAGCCCGGGACTCAGCTTATCACCATCTTTTCTAAGGAACCATACGCCGCTGGTGGGATCTCTGCCTCCAGCAGATGGTGTAGCAAGTATGTATTGACCCGAGGCAGTGGATAGGTCGATGGCCTTGAATCTTAAGTCCGCCTTCCCACCGGTAATATCTCCTACAAGAATTATGATCCCGCTTGGTCCTGGCTCTTTGTCACCGGTCGGTTCGATCGTTATCGCAATTTTTCTGGCATCTCTGAGATCACGAGATGAGGTGAAATCATTTATTCGGTAGCCAGCGAGTGATATCGTGTTACCCCCTTGATCGGTATTGAACGCTCCGAGAGAGAGCTTGGTGTCATCTGGAAATATAGCCCATACTTCATAATGGCCTTCACCTAGAGGTGCTAGACCTGTGAACGTAAAGCGGACAGTTCGTAGCTGCCCTTTCAGCGTGCCGACTTCGGTCTGAAGCGTATTGACCTGGCTCTGAAGTGTATTTACTGTAGGAAGTTGGAAAACGTAGCCAGCGCCTAGCCCGACGAGGAGTGCTATAATGGCAATTGAGACAGTTTTTTGGACCACACCGCTGCCTTAGCCAGAAATGATATAGCAGTTTTTCCAGATTTCGTCCACATTATGTCCACTTCTTGCTAAAAGGGCTGGGCTATCAAAATGTCAAAAATCTTGATGTGAAACTGTTAGCCCTACTTTTCTCATCAGATAGATATTTTCAACAGAACTAGGAGGCCTGCCAACTGTGAGAGAACTGTCACAAAAAGGTACGGCAATACTCCTTCTGCGAATAGCGGCGCCATCGCCACATACGAATATATGGCAACCCCGTTCTGGATTAAGAACAGAACAGAGAAAACAATTAGGCCCACCGTGAATATGGCACGAGTCTTTCTGAATGTCTTCACGAATATGTAGAGCAACGTAGCTAATAGGACGATGTTGACAGACGATGCCAGAACAGCAAGATCCATCAGCAGGGCCATACTTACGGTCTCGATAAATTCATCTTGTACCTAATTACCCTTTCTCCAATTTCATTCCACATTTTTAGGTCCGCCATGAGACTGAACAACGGCTGAGCAATGCCCGTTCCTTAAGAAGCAATATCTATGCGTTGCTGAGAAGTTCGTATTAAAATTGTCAGGTGTTGATCCGGAGGTTCGCCGCCTGCTTTGGTACTTGTTGGCAGGGAGTAGAGGCGGAGAAAACCGGATCAGGATAATCGAACTGCTTCACGAGAGACCATACAACATCAATCAACTAGCTCAGATCTTAGGACTGAACTACAAGGCCGTGGAACATCACATGGATGTACTACTGAAGAATAACCTGGTCCTCACGAAGGGGGAGAAATATGGTGTTCTCTACTTTCTAACGCCGTATTTCGAAGCACACTTCGATACCTTTAAGGAAATCTGTAGCAAGATAGGCTGGTCGAAACGGTCGGCTGCCACCAACCAATGACAAACTCGTCCTATTTGTGTATGATTTGTACTAAAATTGGATAAACCATTAAAGGATGCTCGGAAATACATAGAACTACACTACTGGAAATTAGATTTGGCAGTCAAGTCATCCCTAGCTGCCTCGCTGTGCGGGTGGACAGATTCAAAGTTTCGGAATACTTGGGCTTGTGGCGTCTAGAAGTGCAGCGCCAGTTGTATAATCTTTGCTAGAATTATCGCGATTACCGATAATATAATTGCCGTAAGTCGAGTAAGTATACCTGTATCAAAGGGCCAATGGTGTATTTGTTGTATGTCACGTTGAATTTTGTCGATCACCGTCAGTTCATTGACTACACTTCCGTCTATAGGCCCTGAGCCGTTTGCCTCGATTTGCTGTACGATGCGCATGTATCGCGGACTAATCCAGCTTAACTTTTCTCTTTTGGCCACGATTAACTTTCTACGGAGACTAATAAGAGGGACGAGAAAGAACGCTAACCCCAACAACGCTACTCCAGCGAATACAATTAGGAATGGCAGACCCGACGTTCCTAGAGCTAACGGGAGAAAAAGAAAGAAGGCATAAACCTCATAAAGACCCGTAAAGTAAAGCGATGCAGTGGCAAATGGTTTCAGACCCAAAGTTCTATCTTCCGCAAAAGCCTTGAGCTTCAAGGGGAGTTTCCCTATTCTGTATATGCTGTATACCGAGTAAGCAATCACCCATATGAAAGTAGCTTGGACGAACTCGAAATAATACCACGGAAACTGCGTAAGAAAACCCTGCACTGGTGAGTACTGCGGTGGAGTGAATGGCAGGAAACTCGTACCCACCCCCAATAACAAAAGGGTGACTAACGGCCCTCGGAAACCGTAGAGAGAACGCAACTCTATCGAGGAATTTCCTGCACTCATCGATTGCGCGTACTCACGTAGTTTCTCCATCTGCCCCCGGACATATCGTGCCGCCAAAAGAACATACAAAGAAAATAACAAGACTACAGGAAGAACACCGGGTAATAGTACAGCAAGATCGCTAGATAGTCCAGCGAGAGTATAGCCTAAGATCAACATAGCTAGAAAGGGCAGGAATCCGATAACTATCGCTCCGCCCCAAAGAGGTAAACCTATTTTCGCGTTCAGGCGCTCAAACCATAACAGCGACGAATTACGCGTCTACTAAACCCCTGTCCATCAAATGAGTTTATCATCTAATATCCTTTTCAACAACGAATTACTATCATTTCATAGTCTGCCAAGGAAACTGCTGATATTTCTTGTAATACTCAACCAAGCCGCCTATCTTCATAAGATTCGCCAAGAATTCGGGAACCTTCTTTGCTTCGAAGACTTTGTTGGTTCTTAGAACTTTAACTGACCAAGTATCTAGGTCTACTTCCATTTCTTCTCCCTGCTCTACCTCCTTCGTGATTTTTGGTACTTCCATGACTGGCAAACCTATGGCAAACCCATTTCTGTAGAAGATTCTGGCGAAGCTCTCAGAAACTACAGCTGCGATTCCACAATACTTTATCGCTACTGGAGCTTGTTCTCTGCTAGAGCCTCCACCAAAATTCCTCCCGGCAACCATGATGTCTCCCTTCTGGATCTTCTCATGAAAATCTGGGTCTAACCCATACATGCAGTACTTCGCCATTTCATAGGGGTCGTTGGTTCTAGATTTGAATCGGAATGGAATTATGATATCGGTATTGATATTGTCGCCGAATTTCCAGACTCTACCTCTTAGCGTCACCGCAGATACCTCCTTGGATCAGCTATCTCACCCCTTATAGCCGATGCAGCAACTGTAGCGGGCGATGCCAAGTAGATTTTTGCGCTCGTTGAACCCATTCTTCCGATGTAGTTTCTAGTCGATGATGAAATACAGACCTCGTTGGTTCCCAGTACTCCCAGATGTGTTCCGACGCAAGCACCACAAGTAGCGTTGGTGAAGACTGCTCCAGCTTGCAGAAAGATGTCCACCAGACCTGAGTTAATCGCTTCTTCATAGATTCTACGTGAAGCTGGTGTAATTATGCACCTCGTCCTAGGATTAACTTTCCTGCCCTTCAGAATCTTGGCTGCTACCTGCAGATCTTCAAGCCGTCCATTTGTGGATGAACCTACGAAAGCCTGGTCTATGGGAGTACCTTCCACTTCCCTGATATTCTTAACATTGTCAACGTTGTCTGGAGCAGCTACAATCGGCTCCAACTTATCCAAGTCGATTTCAAACTCGTCAGTATACTTAGCGATCCTGCCTGCGTGAATTTCGTATCCTGGCTTTCTCCTAACAGCGCTAAGATATTGCCTAGTCAAAACATCAGGTTCGAAGACCGCGATCTTTGCTCCACATTCCATGGAACTGTTGCTTATACAAGCTCTGGAGCTAAGACTCAGATTCTTGACTGCAGTACCCTTCCACTCTAAAGCTCGGTAATTCCCTCCATCCTCCCCCACCATTCCAATAAAGTGCGAAATAATATCGCGGGCAAAGACCCCCTTCTGCAACTTGCCAACCAGGTTTATCCTAACTGAATCAGGAACTCTAATCCAAATCTGTCCAGTTGCCCAGACGGCAGCTATCTCGGTGCTTCCGATTCCTGTGGCGAAGGCTCCAACGCAGCCTGCTTGACAAGTATGGGAATCCGCGCCAAAAATCATCAAACCTGGTGTAGCGTACTCCTCGAGAATGTGCTGATGAGAGATGCTACCTTCGACGAGAACACACCCGTGTTGAAAGCTGAAGTCCCTCATTAACGCGTGAAGGTTAGCGACTTTCTCGTCCGCAGCTGGATATGTGTGATCTATTACAATCAGAATCCTCTTTGGATCCCAAAGCCTGTTGATGCCCATATCCTGCAAAACCCTAATGGCAAGTGGACCAGTGCTATCCTGAGCCATTGCTAAATCCACGTTCACAACCGCAATATCTTCAACCCTATGCAACTTCTTACCATCAACTGTTTTGAGACTTATCGCCTTCTCTGCAAATGTCAGTGATTCATCCTTGAGGATCTGGCTCGGAGATAGCATTGATAAGCGGGTTTGAGCGCCGTTTTGAAAGTTGATTTATGTGTTCCCTTCAGAGTTCAACTTGCCAGACGAGCTTCTTTTCCAGATATTGTGAAGTTCGTCCTCTATCCTTTCCATAGGGAGTTGGAAGAGAAACACGAGGAGGCGATGGAGACAGCACTTACTCTCTATGAGAATGATCGATCGATTCAGAGAAGTTTTCGTGCAGGTGCATCAAACGTTTTAGACCTGCTAGAGGGATTCTGGATGGGTTTTGACGCAAAACGCTGAAGGAAGACATGGTAGAGATAAGACCGATCTCATTCGGTAACCCGCTCAATTTTCGCTGAGCTCAGAGTTTTCGCCTTCCTCTATATAGGCCGCACCTTATATATGCGGCGACCACTGAAACCATACAAATGATTTCACTAGCTGGCACCGTACTCCGTCCCAAGGGGCTGCGAACTGAGCAATTAGCAGGGTTAGAGGTATCTAGGGGCACCACACTCGTGAAGAGGGGCTTCGCCCACATGCAGAAACACGGCGTAATCATGGATGTCACTAACGTTGAACAGGCGCAGGTAGCAGAAGAAGCAAGTGCAGTGGCAGTTATGGTCTTGGATAAACTTCCCTATGATGTGAGAAAGGCTGGAGGGGTAGCCCGGACTGCCAGCCTAAATGTGGTCGAAGCTATCATCAATCACATCACCATTCCGGTTATGGCGAAATGTCGCATAGGCCACACGTATGAAGCGAAGGTGCTTGAAGAAATCGGGGTGGATATGATAGATGAGTCGGAAGTTCTTACTCCTGCAGACGAGGAGAGGCACATCTGGAAATGGGACTTTACGTCACCCTTCGTTAATGGTGCAAGGGAGTTAGGTGAGGCACTGCGAAGAATCGCTGAGGGAGCATCAATGATTCGGACAAAGGGTGAGCCGGGCACAGGAAACGTGGCTGAGGCCGTGAAGCACATACGGATCGTTAACAATGAAGTTGAGAGATTGAAAGCACTTTTTGACAGTGGAGATAATCAGGAGCTGATAAAGGCTGCAAGTGACCTTAAGGTCTCGTATGAGCTTGTCGCCGAAACCGCGAAGTTAGGTCGACTCCCTGTGGTTAACTTCGCTGCTGGAGGAATAGCTACTCCCGCTGACGCTGCACTTATGATGACACTTGGTTGTGACGGAGTTTTTGTCGGCTCAGGCATATTCAAGTCTGAAGATCCTCTGCAGAGGGCTAAATCGATCGTCCTTGCAACCACTTTCTACGACAACCCTAAGACCGTTGCTGAAGCCCAAAAGATGGTTGACGAGAGGAAGTCAATGATGGGCTTGGATACGAAAAATCTTGAGCTCAGAATGCAGGAGAGGGGCGTATAGAAGTTGAAGGCCGTAGTAGGAGTGCTAGCACTTCAAGGAGATGTAGAGGAACACATCGTCGCTACCCGTTTCGCATTAGAGAACTTGGGCTGGCAAGGAGAAACTGTTTGGGTCAAAACACCCAGTGAAGTTGAGAAGGTGGATGCGCTTATTGTACCCGGGGGAGAGAGCACGGTCATGGGTGGGCTTGCCACATTCAATGGCACAGCCATGGCCATCAAAGATCGAGTAAGAAGCGGCATGCCAATTTTAGGCACTTGTGCTGGCATGATCACTCTAGCAAAGCGCGCGTACGACAGAATTGTGGGCGAGACCAGCCAACCCCTGCTCGGAGTGATGGATATAGTGGTGGAGAGGAACTCCTTCGGAAGACAAAGAGAGT
>JAHFOH010000222.1 GCA_023266955.1 Nitrososphaerota archaeon | reverse complement strand
GCTGTAAAAACGAGCACTATTCTTGAGGTCGCTACAGTCGGTTCGTCGTGAAGAGAAGGCGTGAACTTTGTACTCTCTACAACGAAGAGACATTTGATGGTATTCTGGGCTGCACTACGCTGCTGGCATGATAATCTCTACCGATGAGTAAGCGGTCTCCAGAAATTCCCAATCCTCGTGGCAGAACAGATGCCGCATTTAGGAGACGCGGGCGGCAAATCGTGCTATGAAGAGGCATGAGTGTTTGTAAACTTTATTTATTAACTCTTGTATTACTAGTAGTAATATGCCCAGCAACCAGGTAACCGTGTCGGCGAGGGTATCGAAGAATCTCAAGGAAGAGTTAGAGAGGAAGGGGGTTAAAGTTTCGGATGCGATCAGAAGAGGGTTGGAAAGGGAGTTGAAGGAACTGAGGATCAAGGAACTGGAATCATCAATCAAGAAGATCGACTTCTCCAAAGTGAGTGAAGGGCAGATCATTCGTGATATAAGAAAAACGCGTGAAGAGCGCTGATCGAATTGATCTTCGACGCTAGTTCATTATACATTCTCCTCAAAAGGGGTAACCTGAGATCTCTGACAGACTTCACAACGCTTGATCTGGCGTTCTATGAGGTGGGGAACGCACTACTTAGGGAGCTGAGAAGGAGGCTCGTCACGCCGGAATCTTTTGGTAACACCATAAGTGTACTTGGAGGTATTAGCGAACTCATGAACGTTGAGAGTTATCGGGAACTCGATGCCAAGAAGGTATCTGAGATTTCAAAATCTACCAGTCTCACTTTTTATGATGCCTCCTACCTGACGTTGGCGTTAACTTCGAATGACATTCTGGCTACAAACGACGACTCCCTGAGCGATGAAGCACACAAGTTGGGGGTAAGGACTGTTTCCGTTTGAAGTTAGTTGAAGAAGTCATTATTAGGAGCTACCTACAGTTAAGGTCAGGAAGAGGACATTGAGTAAAATTAAGGGGACAATTGTGGAAATGAAAGATGGTAAGCGGATCACTCTGGAAGAGCTTAGAAGTGTCTAGGTACGGCGTATTTGCGCACAATAGTAATAGATTATCTAATAAGCTCCGATTTGCTGGAAAGCGCTAACTAGATATACGACCGTTGTATAGTCAAATCCTGTATTACATGTCTGATGTCGTGACGGTTAGGCTTGATAAGGAGATCAGGGAGAAGGCTAAACGATACAAAGTCAACATAAGTCAGGTCGCGAGGGAGGCACTGCGGGGAGAGATAGCTCGGAAGGAGAGGGAGGAGCTTCTAGACGACTTGGGGGCTATGAAGAGGATTCTGAAGAAAATTCCCTCTGAGGAAATCGTTCAGGCTTTGAGGGAGAGCAGAGACGAACGGTAATGATGCTACTCGACGCAAGTACCCTCTTCTTAATAGTTCGGGAAGCTGATGAGGATAGGGCCTTGAGAGTTTTCAATGATTCGAGAGTCACTACTCTGACGGACTACGAGATGGGAAACATCTTATGGAAGGAACAAAGGATCGCGAGACGGTTGTCCTCTGCCGAAATAAGAGATCTGGCCAGTAGGACGAAAAGAATACTCAAGATGATAACTCATGTATCAACTCAACCGGAGGCTTTGGAAGAAACGCTCGACATCGCGATCCGAGAACGAGTGAGCTACTACGATGTAAGCTACATACAAACAGCAAAGCAACTGAATCTAATACTCGCAACAGACGATAATGTATTAGCGAAGGTTGCGAGCAGATACGTCAAAACGTCGAATGCCAAACAAATCTTGAAGCAAACCCCTTAGAGACTGTTCTTTGGCACTAGTTCGTGCACTCTGCAGTTGGTTTAAATAGTTGCTAAGTGACTTTGTAACCATGGCCACCGTCAAAGTTCGCGAGAAAACTTATCGAACGCTGAACGAGATTGCAGGTAAACTGAGAGCTCGCTTGCAAAGGCCGGTCTCGGTCGACGAGGCTATAGACTTCGTTATGAGGCAACATAAGCTGAAGCCCAGCGACTTTGCCGGCAGCTTGTCTTTGACGAATGAGGAGGAGGCCCAGATACTGAACGGTCTCAAGGAGTTTTGGTCTAAGTGGAAGTTCCGAACCAAATAGTCTTAGATACCAGTGTAATCATAGCGCATTTGAGAAAAAGGCAAGAGTCCCGCCTAGTTACCATGCTGCAGGAGAAGGTTGAGTTAGCTACAACGATAGTCAACGCCTTCGAGCTCTATTATGGCGCTTACAAGTCAAAGCAGCTTAAAGCAAATCTTTCCTCGGTGAAAGGCTTTTTGTCGACTATCCAGGTTCTGATTATGGATGAAGGTTCAGCAGAGAAGTCAGGGGAAGTTCTAGCCAAGCTTGAGAGCGGGGGGAAAGCTATAGATGCAAGAGATCTCTTCATAGGATGCACCGCGGTCAAGAATGGCTTTGCCGTTTTGACGCACAACCGCGAGCATTTTGAAAGAATTCCTGAGCTGCTAGTTCTAACACCTTCAGACATTACTTAGCTGCATGAAAGGCTTTCAGTACAACAGAAGAAGACCATAACATATTCCTCATGCTTTCAGATGTCTCACTGTACCCGACGTCCCCCT
>JAHFOH010000221.1:872-2582 GCA_023266955.1 Nitrososphaerota archaeon | reverse complement strand
CGTCAAAGGAGAGGGCCCTTGTGCTTTTTCTGGACGACATTTTGTGGGCTGATGCCGCCTCCCTGCAGCTTCTCCACTACTTCTGTCGAAGGATAAGAGAGCAAAGGGTCATGGTGGTGGCTGCATATCGAGATGTCGAACTCCCGGAGGAGCATCCTCTATCACGCCTACTGCTTGATCTGAATCGTGAGAGGATACTTAGGCAGATTTCATTAAGCAGGCTGACGACGGAGCATGTTGCTCAAATAATCTCCAACCACTTGGGCGGTGGATCGGTTGCTCCCGAATTTGTAAAACTGATGCACTCAAGGACCGGAGGCAACCCGTTTTTTGGGGAAGAGGTACTGCGCTCCCTTGTTGAGGAGGCACGAATCTACAAGTCAGACGAAGGTTGGACGCTTCGAGAAATAGGGCAAGTAGAAATCCCATCGACTGTCAGAGCTCTAATCAAACAGAGACTATCGCGTCTGGGCGATGATGCTTTACAGATCCTGTCGGTGGGAGCTGCGATGGGAATGGATTTTGGATACGAACTTCTAAGGAGAGTTACTGCTCAAGAAGAGGAGCAGCTTATCAACCTACTTGAGAAAGCTGTTCGAGCTGGGTTAGTGAGGGAGAGACATTCTCCAAAGGAAGTCTCTTACATTTTTGCTGATGAGCAGATAAGGGACTTTCTCTATAACGAGCTGAGTCTCATTCGGAGAAGAAAAATCCACACTAAGATCGCGCAGGCGATGGAGGAATTCCATGAGCGTGAGAAGGATCGCCATCTTGAAGAGTTAGCCCATCATTACGTTCAAGGAGGGGAGGTCGCAAGAGCAATTGAATACTCGATTATGGCCGGTGACCGTGCTGCGCAACTATACGCGCATTCCGACGCTAAGAAACACTATGGAAACGTTCTGGACTTGCTTGAAGAAGAGCAACGAAATGAAAGATTGGAGGTCTTAATCAAGATTGGAGATGTTTCCTATCGAATGGGCGAATATGGAGAATGCGTCAGCTACTACAGAAACGCAGTGGTAATGGCTGCGCATTTGAAACAGAATAGAAAGATAGCACAACTTTATTCAAAGCTTGGATATGCGCACTGGTTCTTTGGTAATGACAAGCAGGGAGCGCTCGAAAACTACAAAGAGGGTCTTAGAGTTTTGGAGGAGGAACAGGATACTGCTGAGGAAGCAACAATCTGCCAGGGTATCGCGCGTCTGCTCGTCAATACCGGTGAAGTGGACACGGGACTTGAATGGTGCCAGAAGGCAATAGAAATCGCCAGGAAGCTGAGTGCTCATGAGGTCTTGGCACAAGCTCTTCAGACACTCGCGATAGGGCTTCCAACTAATCAGAAGAATAAGGCAGATATCTTCCGCTACTTAGAGGATTCACTAAGCATCTCTACTGAGCATGGACTTGAAGATCCGGCGTGCCGGGCGCATGTAAATTTAGGATCCGATTACTATCATATCAAAGCTGATTATGCTAAGGCAAAAGAGACTTACTCGAAGGGCATTGAGTACTCGAGAAAAATAGGCTACCTTAATTATGAAGCTTTCTTGGGAGCTGAGCTCGCCCTTTATGCGTACATTCCTCTGGGCGAGTGGGATAGGGCCCTAGAGGTTGCAAACCATAGCCTCCGAATTGGCTCCGAGATTGGTGAGCTCCATATTCCGAAGTCTCTCATACCGCTTGCCGTGGCAAATCTCCTCAAAG
>JAHFOH010000221.1:0-862 GCA_023266955.1 Nitrososphaerota archaeon | reverse complement strand
ACTTGGGAAGCTCTACATCAAAAAGAATAATCTAGAGAAGGCTGAACAGCATCTAATAAGAGGTCTTCAAGTCGGTTGGGCCCCTCCAGTCGAAATATACTTCGAACTCGTTAACGTTTACTGTACAAGAGGGGACTTAGAAAAGGCTCAGGAATTCTATCAGAGGATAAGGAGCGGGGCGGAAGAACTGGACGAGAAATGGGTATACGCCTTCGAGCGCTGGGCATATGGGTTATTGGCTTCGGTGAGTGAAGATTGGAATGAGGCTAAAGAAGCCTTGAAGAGGAGTAGCGAGCTTTGGAGTGAGCTTAAGCATCCATATCACTATGCTCAGACTGTCCTCGAATTAGGGAACGCACTTGCGAAGAGTGGAGATGTAGAAGGTGCAAGAAAATGGGTCGAGGATGCACGGGGAGTCTTCACTCAGCTTGGAGCTAGGCTCGATCTGGAGAAACTTGAACACCGATGAGATGGTAATGGATTAGTAACTCTCCCGCCAGACAAGAGCCTCAGAGCTTCATCTTCGTACCTTTCGGCTCAGTCCTCGAAAGCATGTCTGGGTTCTTGCTAAGTCTGAATCATGTTGCAGATATGGGTGCCCTGCAAAACTGTACACGGAATCAACAAGTCCATTCGCTCTCTTATCGAATACTCCTTCACCTCCCCAAAGAGCTTGCGGGCTTTACCATTCTTTTCGGACGTAAAGTTGGATGATTTGGGCAAGATTTGTAAAGGAACCGAGACGTGGGTCACTCGTCCTAGGCTGGGTGATCCACTTCGAAGGAGACGAGGGAGCCGTTATAGCCTCCTTATTCCCTTCACCCGGTCAAAGTGTTTATCAAAGGAGTAAATCTCTGAGACC
>JAHFOH010000220.1 GCA_023266955.1 Nitrososphaerota archaeon | reverse complement strand
AGAGGTGCCCTAGAACTCACTGCACGAGGCGGCTTCATGCAGTTTTATCTGCACGATGGTAGGGTGAATGCCTTTCTTGCCCTTAATCGTGGGATTAAGGAAACCCAAGCTGCTCAAAAATTGATTCTATCTCGCCGGATTTTCGAGGACCCGTCAATTCTAGCTGACGAATCGACCGACCTACAAGCATTCAGCGGGTAACTGCGCCTAGCATCCAGGTTTACTATTGGGTTACCATTCCACACGAATAGCCCGGTAACTTCATGATAGAGGTCGATCTCAGAAGCCGAAAAGATAAGGTAGCACAGCGGCTACTATGGATGATATGACTAGAAGGATAAGGAGTGCCAGCACCATTAGACGTTTTTTCACATTCATAAAAGAGCTCGCCTTTCAAGTCCACAGCAGCAGTTTCTTCTCGGGTCCCCGCATTTCTGCGTACATTGTTTTTAGCACTGCTCTGCCGATAAGATTCCTGGTATTTTCTGGGAAGGTGTAGGCTTTCGTCCTAATCTGCGTAATGCCACGGAGTTTTATGTGGCAGTATGATTGTCTCAGCCGAATCTGCCTTCCATCCAGTGGGAGGCCGTATACAACCTCGAAGTCTTCTGCTAGGCGGAGTCGTAGTTCGTCGTATTTGCTGAATGATAACAGTATCGAACCAGCGAAGCCTGTGTCCAGTCTAAATGCCGTCGTGATAGATCGTTCTGTGACAGGATTTGTGATATCACCCGTGATTGTTGGCGCCGGCGGCTCAGCGCTTTCATCGTAGGGCTCTTCAACTCTTTTAGATCGCGTAGACACTTGCTCCCAGCTCTATCGTGACGGTCTTCTTCGGCTCTATCTTGGTTACGTATCCATGTTGAGCGCCTTCTCTAGCTAATTCACTCATAGCTTGGAACGCCTCTTCTAGGGTCTCGTAAGTTCCTATGACTCTCCCCTTCGCTACGGCTACGTACTTCCCTTCATATCTTCGGATAAGCTCTGGAAGTTTTCCTTCGAGTTCGCTTCTATTGGCTAATTCTTCGAGGCTTTCCCGGCTTTGTTTTGATTGGATCCATCCCCGTAGAGCTTCGTTAACGGCGTCTGGAATCTTGATCCCTAAGAGGGCGGCCTTTGCCTTAGCCTTCCTGTAGAGCTCTTCGTCTACTGCTTTGATTACTACATTGCGCTTTCCCATGGTTGGATGAAAAGTATAACTAGGATAAAAAAGTTTCAGATTCGCTGACTAATCGTACTTTTGGATCGTCCCTCCTGGGTTATGGGAGTGTGGGTCAAAAGAAGTACAGGTAACGCAGCACAATACCTAAGATGGATGATACAACTAGAAGGATGATTACCAGTAGTGCAAGTATACGTGATCTGCGGGTCAATAAGGTCCACTAGAGGAGGTTACTGCGATACGGTGAGACGTATCTAAGTAACTTCCCATCAAAGTCTACGCTTACTCCTTACTAGGCAATAGACCGACTGACCTACAAGCGTTGAGCAGTTAGGTTTGCAGAGTATCAGTAGTTTACTTTTTCATTGAGGGAATGTCAAAGTGATTGAACATAGGCTACGCTGTAGTTTGTCACGGACTGATGTTCCAATCTATAGGGTCTAGGAAGGTTCTCTGCCATGATAGATAGGCCATCATCATGTATATTCCTTCATTTTACCGAACTTCGTGCTCAGCCTTACTCATCTAATATGTGGTGTTTGCTAACTCGGAATCAATGCCCTAGGGTGGTTTTCATCCCACTCCTGTCGTAAAGACTGGCACGTCTTACTAACCCAGTTTCACGGTCTGGTTAAGACCAGGCAGATCGGAAGCAGCTTATCCAAAACTATAGACGTTGTCTTACGGTCAATCAACTAGCCAAGGTTCGACATACACAAATAGTGGTCAACGGAAAAGATCCATGAAGATGGCTAAATCAGTCTCTCTGAGAGACATCCACGATGAGATCAAGGAACTTAGGATACTTTACCACTTGCTCGTGGACAGGCTGATACCGCTTGAGGAACCTACCGAGGAAGAGAGGAGAGCCATAGAAGAAGCGGACGAGATCGCAGACGAAAGAGAGCTTTTGAGGACAATTGGCGTTCGCGGTTGAGATCAAGAGAAAAACTCTGAAGAGCATCGAAGGATTTGACGACAAGAGAAAGCTGGCAGTCAGGAGTGTCGTCCTAATTCTCAAAAATGACCCGGTACCTTTCAGGAAATTGGACGTAGTAAAGCTCAAGGGCTACGACAACATATACCGAATAAGAATTGGTAACTTCAGAGTCGTATACGCTGTCTTATGGACTGAAAGGAAGATTCTAGTTCATTACGTCGGCCCGCGTGGCGGAGCTTACGGATAGACCCCAATTCGAAAACTGAAGCATGGAGGTTTTGACGATGGGCCAATTCTGTCGGGCGATAAACGTTTATTGATTCTGATGGTTGACGTGCATAGGCTTTGACGACTAAAGTGATGCTCAACCAGAGGGTGGCGAGAGCGATCAGAATGCTAAAGGGGGAGTCAATCGGTCGCGGAGTGGTCGAACTAACCTCGGAATATCTTCAAGGTAAGATGGCTGAGTATCTGCAGCGGCTTCGCAAACTCA
>JAHFOH010000219.1 GCA_023266955.1 Nitrososphaerota archaeon | reverse complement strand
CCTTGTAGTGTGAAATGTTCTAGCCGGCGTTGTCCGGGCTGAAGACTTCATGACGGAGGTCGGAATACTCTGGAGAAGGTGGAAGCTGAAGTAGCCTTAGACACCAAGGTCATGATCGATCATCTCAAGCAGAGATGCACGCCCGCGGCTTTTTTTTAGTTGCGAGGTCTCGTTCGATGAATAACTTATCCCTCCCCTACAATGTGCCTACCTCAATAAATAGCTGGAAGACCTGTGCTGGCTGTCCAACACTGATTAGATTCCGGAAGCCCTTTCCCATTCTTTTTGCCGGAACAATAATTGACATTGAAACGACTAGTCTTGAATCTTCCAACGGTTCCATGGTTACCTTCGGTTATCTCCGGGCTTTCGATCTGTGTATCTTGCAGAAGACTGACGTTATTGATGGGGAGTTCGACGATTCTGTGAGATGTTTAGTGAAGCTTCTTCCCCGCCCATTCTGTGCCTTTAACAGTCGTTTTGAGGAAAGTTGGCTTGGCCTGAAGTTTGATCTGGATCTTTTTGAGAAGTGGAGGCAGGTTTCAGAGAAGATGGGTAATCAAGGGATATCTAGCAGATGGCCTAGTTTGAAGGAGCTTATTCCTGGACCATATTCAGCTTTAGGTGCCAATGATGTTTTAGGTCCTCAGGTTCCTCTCGTGTGGAGAGAATATCTTGGATCTCGTGACTCAAGTCTTCTGACCAAGATTATTGATCACAACTACTTTGATTTGTTGAGGAATTGCTGTTTGTTGATTTGGGATGATCGAAGTATGCTGGAAGTTATGACGGCACTGTTACGTGTGGAAGAAGATGGCTAGACAGTCTCAAGAAGAATTGACGAGACGAGATAAGGAGACTGCGCTAGGAACACTCCTCGCAACCATCACAGACGCGGAGCTCTCGAGAGAAGAGCCCCTCAGACTCCTTGGGGTAGAGTAGAAGCATTCTCATGTAAAGTCGTACTGCGAATACGTAGCAGATGAAAGAGAAGAATTGGTAGTAGTTTTCTGCTCAGGTTTAAATAGCATCTCTTTTCGCAATGATCTCAATGAAAAGAAGGGATTTCCTCAAGAAGGCTGGAATCGGATCAGCGGCGTTAGCATCAATTCCAACTCTTGCAAGCAGCTTGGCTACACCGGCTTTTGCTCATCTACCTGGTTTAAGGCCGTTCTTCTTCGTGGCTTTCAGTGCTGCTGGGACTGTAGGTGGCGTTGAACACCGCATTGCAGTTAATGGAGCTGGCAGGTTTCTCGTTAGGAGTGGCATCGTATCAGGTATAGCGAATGGAACCTTCGTCCACTTCGACAATGCGCCTCCCGCCCCGAAGCCGGTTTTGAGTACTGGAACGTGGAATGCTGTGCGCTTTACGAACTTCAGGACTGGGTTTGGTAAATGGGGCGTAGTTGACGCTGGCATACTCGATCTGAATGTTGAGCTGACCGTGCTGCAGTCGAGCTTAGGTCTACCTTTAGGTACAGTACTTCCGGCGAAGCTTCATTACGTCTGCAACATCGGTACTGCTGGAATTACGACTGGTGAGCCGGAGGGCTACAGCCTGGAAATTCCGGGAACACCATTCGCTACAGGTGGAGCGGTCGGGCCATTCAAAGCGCTTGTCCCGCCAGTGGGAGTCACCAACATCAGCATACCGCAAGACTGAAAACTACGACTTGTTGAAGGGGCAAGCGTCTCCTTCACCACTTTTATTTTGTCCAAGACTGCTTAGGGTTATTTGGCCTTGCTGTAGTTCTTTATCGCTCTTGATACAAATCAAGCTACTACCTGCTCACCGATTTCTAGCTTTTGGGAAGTCCGTTCGCCAGTTCAGCGACGATTCTCAGACGGGTCAGATGATGTGAATCCTGATTCCTGTTAGGAAGATGGCTTGAGTGACCGTATGTTTTGCATCGGTTGGATAGTTACTCCGCCGCTCTTCATCCTGCCTGTAAAGGTGGCCTGAGGTCCGAAGATGGCGTAGTTAACTGGAGCGTCAAGTGATCCGAAGAAAACTGTGAAGGCGAAGCTAACCCCTGCCTTTTCGTCGTGTATTGCAACAATTTCAAATGGAGCCGGCTCTTGAACTTTCCGGGAACCAAATTTAGTTCCGGCAACTGCAGCTTCTGTGGCGCAACCAAGGTCGCCAGTGATTTTGAGCCTGGCGATACCATCTGGCGATATGGCTAGCTCGGATAGGATTGCGGTCGTGCTTATCATAACCATAGAGAAGCTATTGGCGTCAACAACAACTTTGCCTAACTGGAAAGTCTCCATGGAGAATGCTTGAGGATTGTTATCTACCCGACAAAAAGCAAAATTAGGGTCAAAATGCCAGACTTCTTCCATAGGCACTGTTGGCTCCCCGGTCACCGGATCTGGCATGAATTTGACGTTGGTTCCACCACCATAGGCCACATAACCGTTTGTAAATTCCGCAAGCTGAGTCTTAGTCTGTTCTAGCTGCGTTATAGTGCCCGTCAGGTCTGCTTTGAGCGAAGACAGTCGGGACTGCAGAGTCGACCTCTCGCCGGTCAATAAATCAACTTGCGTCTGGAGATTCGATTTCTCACTAGATAGTCTGTCAAGCTCTCCTCGCAGC
>JAHFOH010000061.1 GCA_023266955.1 Nitrososphaerota archaeon | reverse complement strand
TTACCTCACTTTTTCAAACCAGGCATCAGTATGGTTTTCACCAAGTCGTTAATGCTTTCGAACTTGAGTCTCTGTAACGCCCTAGCTGGATCAACATTCTTGGGACAAACTACGGTGCAATCTCCAGCGAAAGTGCAGTCCCAGACTCCTCCCTTGCCGGTCAACTCGCTCAGACGACTCTCCCTTCCTTCGTCTCTTGTGTCAAGTATGTACCTAAGCGCTAGTGCTCCCGTCGCAGGACCGATAAATTCACGATCCGACGCATACACTGGGCACGCTGCCATGCAGAGCATGCAGTTGATACAGGCGCTAAACTGCTTGTAGAGATCCATTTCCTCCGGCTTCTGGAGGAATTCACCCTCTTTCAGCGGTTTCTCTGTCTCCCTGATTATCCACGGTTTAACACTCTGAAGTTTCTTCATGAAGTCGTCGATATCCACAACCAGATCTTTTATGACGGGAAAATTATAGAGAGGCTCTACAGTTACCATGGGAGTCTTCAAATCTTTCAGCAGGGTTTCACATGTCAAACGTGGAGTTCCGTTGACAGTTGCTCCACAACTGCCGCAGACACCCATCCTGCATGACCAGCGATATGTTAAGGAACCGTCGAGATGATCCTTAATGTAGATGAGACCATCTAGTACTACCATGTCACTTCGAAATGGAACGCTATAATCTTGGAAGAATGGCTGACCATCGCCTTCAGGTATGTACCTCTTTACTCTGATCGTGACGCGCTCCGTTTCTTGGGTCAAGTAAATCGCCTAGTATACCCTCTCCATAGGCTTCCACTTTGTGAGCTTAACTGGAAGATAATCGATCCTAGGAGCTTCCCTTGCGTATCGAGCAAGACTGTGCGAGAGGTATTGTTCATCATTCCTCTTTGGATAGTCAATTCGATAGTGGGCGCCCCTTGACTCTCGTCTCGCTACAGCAGAGTGGGTGATGGCCTCAGCCACATCGAGCATGAAGTCCAATTCCAGCGCCTCCATGAGCTCCAAGTTGAATACGCTCCCCTTATCCTCTACTGTGATCAGCCGAAATCGCTCCTTTAGGGTTCGAATAACCCTAGCAGCCTCAGTAAGTCCAGTTTCACTTCGAAATATTCCGACGTTCCGCTCCATTAAGGCTCTGAGTTCGCTTGTTATTGTGGAGACCCTCTCCTCGCCCGCCTCATTACCGAGGATCTCGTCGAAGACCCTCTTCTCCTCTTGAATTACTAGAGTGCTATTGGGATTTTCTCCAGCAGTCATCTGATTTTCAAGAGCGAACTTAGCTGCGTCGGCCCCGGAGGTTGCACCAAAAACCAGGCATTCAGTCAGTGAGTTCGATCCCAATCTGTTACCGCCATTGATGCTAACGCATGCAACTTCTCCTGAGGCGTAGAGACCAACAATCTCTGTCCGCCCAATCATGTCGGTGCTAATACCGCCCATAAAGTAGTGCATCGCTGGCCTCACTGGAATAGGCTCATTAACTGGATCTATTCCCGCGTAGTTCTCTGTAAGCTCCTTAACGAAGGGTAGTTTTTTCTCAACAACTTCTCTTCCCAAATGCCTGAGATCTAGGAGGACGTAGCTTCCATGGGGACCTTCAATCCCCCGCCCCTGCGAAATCTCTGTGATTATCGCCCTGGATAAAATGTCACGGGGACCCAGCTCCATCTTCTTCGGCACATATCTTTTTAGAAATCTCTCGCCGTCTTTGTTGATTAAGTATCCTCCCTCTCCTCTTGAAGCCTCAGTCATGAGAATGCCTGTACCTGGAAGTGCAGTAGGATGATATTGCACGAACTCCATATCCTTTAGAGGGACGCCTGCTCTGTAAGCCATCGCCATCCCGTCTCCTGTCTTGATGAAACCGTTGGTGGTGAACTCGTATACCCTTCCTGCACCTCCGGTGGCGATGATGACAGATTTGCTTCTGATGAGACTCAACTCCCCATTCTTTATGTCAATGGCAGTTACCCCGTGTACTCGTCCATTCTCAATCAGAAGAGAGGTGACGAACCATTCATCGTAACGAGAGATGTTCTCATACATCAATGTCCTCTGAAAAAGTGTGTGGAGGAGGTGGAAACCTATCTTGTCAGCTGCGAAGATAGTTCTCTTAACACTCATCCCACCAAACGCTCTAACCGCAATTCGTCCATCCGGGTCTCTGCTAAACGGGCAGCCCCAATGCTCAAGTCGTATGATTTCGTCGGGAGCTGCCTGCACGAAAAACTCAACGGCGTCCTGATCCGCCAAGAAGTCGCTGCCTTTGATCGTGTCAAATGCATGAAGGTCGAAGCTATCATAGTCAATGGATCGCATGGTTGCGAGAACGGCAGCTAAGCCCCCCTCCGCTGAAACTGTATGACTCCTCATCGGATAGACCTTAGAAATGACCGCTATGTTCAGCTTGTTACTGACTTCTGCCGCTGCTATGGCTGCTCTTAGGCCTGCAGCACCTCCCCCTACAATAAGAATGTCATGTGTCAGTCTATCCATGAATCTAGTCTGCGGCGGAGAAATGGGTCTCATAAGTCTTGCCGCGAAGAACCAAAAGCTGATGGCTTTTTCCGCCTGAGTCTTCTTCCGGATAGGCATTTTAACCCAGACTGCATTCTGCACTAGAGTTCATTGCAAGAGGATCCTGCTGAAGAAGAGATCAAAGCCGTCAAGAGACATCTCGCCTTCGCCGCAAAAGATGTCTTAGAGATCGGATGTGGTGACGGAAGGGTTACTCGAAAATACTGGAGTGAGCCAGGGCAACTGATTGCTATTGATCCGGACAAAGAGGCTTTAGCATCGGCGTCGAAATCTGTCCCTGAAAACCTCGCTAAGACTGTAAGGTTCAAGGTTGGAAGAGCCGAGAAGATGGACTTCACCAAAGATTCTTTTGATGTTGTTTTCTTCTCATGGTCACTCTGCTGCGTCCAAGATACTCATAGAAGCCTTCGCGAGGCTTGGAGAGTCCTTCGCCCTAAAGGAGTTCTTGTGAACCTCATGCCAGACGTTGAGCCCTCGATAGAAGTGGGAGTGTTAAGATCGCTTGGAGGAAAGGATGTGACGAGACCTTTCAGTACTGACGCCTATAAGGCGCTAATCAGATGTATGAAGGATGGAATGTTCGTTCCCATCAAGGAGGAGAGGATCTTCATCAACTTCTATCTTGATTCCATGGAAGAATTCGTAAATTGGCTCCCCAGCTACACTGGACCCTTTAATGAGGCGGAATTTGCATCGATGACCAAGAAGTCTATCGAAGCGATGAGGAAATTCGCTCAGACTCTAAGATGGGATCACAGGCTCCGTGTCGGGGATGTTGTCAGCTTAATTTCCGCACAGAAGCTTTCCTGAAATTGTGTCGGCAGATCTTCACTCTTTAGATGAATAGAAGTTGTCAGGCTACTGAATCAGAGTGATCGCAAGCGAAAAGCTTCTATGGTTGGCGGATTACGCACAGACGACCTCCTAGCTCCTAAGTGAAATTCGGTAGCGGAAGAAGCGGCGCCGGAAATTTGGGTTCTCGAGTGTCTGCGAGCAACTCACTGGTCGAGCGAGTAGATTGCCTAGGAAGAACGAAGCCTCTTACCTCACTCTTCGTCGTTTAGTTGTCTCAAGCCTACCGATTAGGAAGCAGGAAAGGGCTCTTAATAGACCGACCTTATCGGCAGATAGACCGGTATCTCTTCGTGCTTGTACGAATGTAACTCCATTCTAGAGACTCGCATGTATGGTCTCTTCATTCCAGCAACTTCTTGGTCGTAGATCTCAACTTGCCCGTCGAAAATCTCGAGGATTCTCATGACGTCTTCGCTTGAATGCATGCCAGAGTGGAGCACCGCCAGAATAGTGAAATCAAGTTTTTTCAGGCGATGAATAAAGTCACGCAACCAGTCCCTTGCCGTTAGCGACCCGGAATGAAGAAGAAGATCAGACAGGATATCCACGCAAATTCTCTTCGGACCCTCCGGTGGCTCGCTTAAGATCTTGGAGAAGTTGATATTGAGACCCGTCAAGTTGTCAACGTCACCCACGAAGGTCACTCCCTGCTGCTCGCTTGCGCTGGGTTTCGTGACGAATCCAAATACCCTTCCCCCTGTCCCCGAAATAAGGTCGCCAACTAAGGAGCCATCACTCGCGAGATAAAATGATGTTCCTAAAACTGATCCTGCGACTAGGTATGACCTGATGAAATAGTCCAGCTCATCTCTAGGCACTGAAGTAATGCAGACAGCACTATTCTTCGGAAAACCTCCGTTTAACACATCATCTAGGTCGGGGACCCCAGTACTAACGGTCGGAGAGTTCTTATTCGGCTCCAGCGCCTCCCTAGGGAGGTATCTGACGAGATCTTTCAGCCGCCTGTTTTCAGTCTGTACCTTGAACAGCTGATTCTTGAGCGCCTCGTTATGCTTTCTATTCTCTTCGAGCCTTGAAGTTAACTCAAGTATCTTCCCTCTCTCAACCTCAAGGTCGTGCTTATGTCTGGACAAAAGTTCCTGACTCTGTTCAGAGATATCTGGCCCGGGTAGGGCGATAGATTTCATACTACTTGGAACTGCTAGCCATACTCCTGAAGCGATAGCGCCACCTACGAACATTACTCCGTAGCTTGCAAGAAGAGATGGTTGAAACTCGAAAGCATTTGAAAGGAATTCACTTGCAATTAGTATGGCAAGTAGACCTAATAGATTTGAGGCGAATGGAACTAGCCTCGAATCGAGCCAGGATATGTTGCGTATTGATTTGCCAGAAACATAAGCAGCGGCTCCCCAAAGAGAAATCTGAATCAAGAGGAAGGGAAGGGCCGAGATGAGGGGACCGGAGTCTGCAGCAACTCGGTAGTGCAGTTGAGCTTGCTGCATTAAAGAAAATAAATTATCTCCCGCAGGGTAAATCGGGTTCAGAAGTCTATTCTCAGCAGGAGGAGACGGAAGCAGCAAGACGCCCAAGTTATGTACTCCGAAACTCAGTCCGACTACAGTTACAAGGAGGGCTGTAAGGATCCCTACTGCAGCACCAGTACGTGTCCCGAGCACAAGCCCAGCAAGAACTATTGCCACAGGAGCTAAAGGTGCCAAAAACGTAAAACTCGATCCGAAGGCAAAGAGAGAAAACAATCCAGCAAGGTAGGAGCGTGAGGCCAATACGAGAATAATGGTGATCTCCGGGAGGAGAATCATTGCGAGCGCAGGGTTTTGGTAGAGAGAGGCTGGAATGAGAAGGAGTATTCCCATCAGGACTGCGAGTTTGGGTGCCTTCAGACTAAGTAATCCAAGTCCAGCAGCTATGCCGAAAATCAGGTATGTTGAGTAGTAAGGTATTACTCCCAGCGATAGCACTACGACGGCCAAAGTGGAGCTTGAGGCTAAAGCATAACGTAAAGCATACTGGGCAAATCCTGTACTAGGACTGGGCGTCGACTTCATGGCGCCCTCACTCTTTTAGTCGCATAGTCATCACTTATGTCGTTACTTAGAATGAAACCGAGATTAGACCAGATTTAGTGGTTATGAAAATGAAAAAGGGACTAGTGATCCATCTGAAGGTCGTAAGATCAAGAGGAAAACTTTACTCTACCTATGTCCAGAAAGTGGTGGGGACGAGGGGAATTCCGGAATACCGTTCTTTCGAACCCCTGATCTTCGGGTGACCGCAACTCCGGAATCACATCATCCTTGAGTCAGATAACCAGTTATCCGGAGACTTCTGGAGCCCTTAGCGGCAACCCGAGCAGGGCTGCTGACGCCCTACCTAGCTAGGCTACGTCCCCTAACGGTCCTTCGCCTGCCGTAGTAGTTTAAGGCTTACGTCAACTGACCTCACGCGAAATAAAGCCTCTCAACCCTGAGCAGCCTCACCCTTGAGTGGCATATTCCAAGATCATCTAGCCACCTGACCCGCAGGTTCCTCCACGCTCCAGAAGTACATCATCCAAATGTCAGAGAACCTGCAGCAAAACATCTGGAGCCTGCCGTCCTACCTCTCCGGGGTTCCAGAGGAACCTTGCTAGACGACGTCCCCTCAAAGAGCTCTTTGAACTTTCATTAGGCGGTTTAAGCATTGCTCAGAGGGACAATCGAAAAGTACTATTACCAAACCTGCAGTGGTTCCAGTGTCCCCTAATGAGTTTCGAAGAGAGAGAAGAGCGGCCCCCATCCAGATTTGGATTAAGAAGGCTCCGTCTCCTACTGATTGCAATCGTCATCCTATTCGTCATCTTCACCTTGGGTGGGCAGCTGATTTGGGTCTGGCTTAATGTCCTTGAATTCGGTGAACTCTACATTCGACCCATATACTTCGAAATCCTAGGTGGATTAGTTCTCGCCTCGATTACACTCATCCGGATCGACTTCAAGAATCGGAGGTCAATAACCTGGTGGCTGATAAGACTCTTCTTCGGACTCATCAGACATCGAACCTTCGGCGAGCTCCCTCCAGAGTACGTAGATTTCAAAGTCTTCAAGATCACTCCCGTTAAGTTCCTTCTCTGGCAGGTTACCAAAGTCTTGGTCGGAATAGTCATATTTGGAAACGTAATTTTTGGAATGGCCGTTCAAGCTACGCTTTCAGGGTGGAGTCCAGGATTAGAAAACATCTTGTCAATCTTCGCCCTACCCTTCGTTACGCCTCCGATCGATCTTCAGTACGCTGCGGCAAAGGTTGTCCCGTTGATTCCTGCGTTAACTCTTCTCATCCCACCCGTTATAGGAGCCTTCGAGCTTCGCCTGATAGTTCTCCTAGGGGCAACGCAGTTGCTGAGAGTCATTACTCCCAATGCAGCAGAATTTTCCGGAGAGACAACATTGCGCCTGGGTTGGCGGGTCGCCGTGCTGGAGGCACTCGCAGGAATCGGGTTGCTGTGGACAGGATTCAAGCTCTTCTTCCCCTTCAACATAGACTACAATACCAGATACGTGATAGGTGCACTCGTGGCCTCTGGTGTTCTACTCCTTTCCCTGTCCATTATTGACGGCGTCAGGAGGAAGGGCTTGTTATTTCCCCCTCGAAGAGCCTTCGGAATGAGGATATTAGCACTAGCCATAATCGGTCTCCTAGCTGGCTCTGTACTAGCAATCAACAACAGTACCGCTGACGCAAGAAAAGTGGATTATCTGGGGCCATACGTTGTCCAGCAAGTGGCTGTGAATCGCTTCCTAGCCGACCTAGACAAGGTAACGGAAGTCAACTATCAATTTGGTATCGTTCCGACAGCACCTGGTCAAATAGGGAATTATGTACAGCAACACGAAGACCTTTTGCAGAAAGTGAGATTATGGGACTTGCAGGCTGGTTTTGCCAAGCTCAAACCTGAAATTGGCTTATCGCCCTTCATTGACTTCGAAGACAATGACATACTCCGATTTAATGGATCCTTATACTGGAGTGCGTCCCTGAAGACGGTACTGCCATCCTCAGTCAGACCTGAAGATAGATGGTATAGCGAACATTTGTCATACACTCATGTTCCTGCAGGATACCTACTTCTCGGCGCCACCGATG
>JAHFOH010000218.1 GCA_023266955.1 Nitrososphaerota archaeon | reverse complement strand
CAAGAATTGAAAGCGGTCATGAAGTGTGAGCCCGCGAAGGTGTTCATGATCTGGAAATCGCGGAAGTGTCTCAGGAACTGAACCTGAGGAGCAACCTCTGAACCATACGTTGCCGTAGCAATCAGACATCCAGTAACACTTACGGTGAAGGTTAGCTGCCTAGTGATCGAACCGCCGGTCGAGGTTACGGTGATCGTGTAGCCTCCGGTTGGCACATCGCGTGGTGCAGCAATCAGCATTTTCGCTGTTGTTGTTCCACCCGCCGGTGGAGTGACTGAGGTTGGCAAGAAGCTAACGGCCATGCTTGACGCAGGTGAAATCGCACCCGTGAAACTCACAGGATCTTGGAAGACGCCCATGGAGTTTACGGTCAGCTCGACTGATTTCTGAGAAGCTTGAACCATCTGTATTGTGTACGCGGATGCGGTCACGTTGAAGTCTCGAGGCAATGGAGTTATCGTCAAGGTCAATTTGGCAGTGTGCGATTTGCCTCCGCCGCTACCCGAAACAGTGATGGTATATGTGTTCCCCTGGGTGTTTACGTCTGTCTGAACGTTCAGCGTTGTGGTGAATGGTGGCAATCCATTATCGCTGCTGAAGAAGAAGGCTGCTCCTGCTGGAAGCCCTGTGGCGCTCACACTTACAAGCTGCGGAGAAGCTTCACCGGTCGGGGAAATCTGCATATCGAAAGACGCGGAACCACCTTGTACAATTGTTGCGCTTCCGTTGGGCGGACCAAACACGGTCATGCTGAAGTCGAAAGGTGCCGTAGGTTTTGTTTGCACGCTTAGGGTTACGCCAATGCTGCGCGTGAGATTGGGATTGCTGGCTGTCACGGTCAACGGATAGCTCCCGACAGGAGTTGCAGTCGTGGTTCCGATGCTCAGAGTTGAAGTGAAGGATGGCGACGGCGTTCCTGATGGAGGATTGAAGCTCGCCAACAGGCTCGCCGGATTGTTTACTGACAGTTGAACGGGAAGCGGTGCCCCGCTGACCTGATTGACAGTTAATGCAAAGGATGCGGATTGGCCTTGACTTATCGTCTGGTTGCTAGGGGATGCGGAGATTCTGAAATCAGGTGGAATTATGAGCTGCACGCGGGCGATCTTATTCACTGAAAGGTCGCTCTCCGTGAACCAGACATTGCCGCTCGAATCCAAGGTGATTGATTGTGGATGTGAGCCGGTGCTTGGAAGGCGGAACTCTGTTACTCCGTTGATTGAGGTGAGGAGAGAAAGAACCGCCGTGGGTGCCGGATTCTGCGTATTGACATTAGGGTTCACTTGAAGCTCAACCGGGCTACTCAGGATCGTAGTTAAGATAGGGTCGCTGGTACATACCGGGGTTCGTGTACCTGGTGGAAGTGTGCATGTGGGCGAGGAAATCAAAGTCGGTGTTCGACTGACAGTTCTGTTGACATAGCCGATGTTTCCCGCATCATATTCGGTGAGCCAAACAAAGCCTCGGGCAGGATCGAGTCTCACGCTTGTAGGTTTCGAGCCAGCGGTTGGGATGTTGTAGTCAGCCACAGTGGTTGTGGTGTTTCCGAGAACCGAAATCCTGTTGCTGTTAATGTTCGAGAAGATCGCGTTACTCTGGGTATCCACCGCGATATCCATCGGCTGATAAACGCCTAAACCACTTAGATCGAAAAGCGTTAAGCGACCACTCACTGCCTCCAAACGACCAACCTTATTGCCGAGGAGGTTCGCGAACCAAACGAAACGATTGTTTCCACCAGCGGTGGGGACAACCTGGACATAGATGCCCCAGGGTTTCAGCAATGGTGAGCCAGGGCTTCCAGCCCCTGGAAGCTTCCACTCCGTTAGCGCGTTCGTGCTCGGTGTTAGTCTACCAATCGTGTCCCTGTCTGATTCGGTGAACCAGATATCATTATTCTCATCGACAAAGACTCCGACCGGACGGCTGTTTGAGGGAAGCTGCCATTCGGAGAAAGTGTTGAGCCGATTCGTGTTATTGTCGAAGAAGGCTATTTTGTCAGAGCTGAACTCAGTGAAGTACACACGAGTAGAGATGCTGCCTGAAATGCTCACCTGCTTCTGAAAAATATAACGCGGATTACCTCCTCCGGGAGTAGGCCACTCATAGAATTTGTTCGTAGCCGGGTCTAGCATTCCAATCTTGCTTGTTCCGTTCTCCGTAAACCAGACCTTTCCCGTAGGATCCACAGCTATGCCCCAGGGTCCTCCACTCGTAGTTGGTACAGTCCACTCTGTGAGCCTTAACGTCGGGTTAACAGCCGAAACATGCAAGGCTGGCGCAGCAGTATTGCCCACATGGGCAGAAACCGCGGGAACCCGGGTATTCTGTGATGCCACGAGGACCATGACAATCACGATTGTAAGAAACCTAGCCGAAATGGCGTGTCGTCTGGCAGAGAGCATACTATGCACTAGCTCGGCTTAATTTCATGGTGATAAAAGAGTTTTCAGCCTGTAGGAAAAGTCAACAAGCAAATTTGAGGCAAATAACGCCTATTCGGGATTCTGAAGCAAACTATTCTAAAACAATCTAATTTGAGGCCGAAAATGAGAAATCGTGTGGACAAAGTCAGTTCGGAGGTAAGTCAGGGGTTTTTCTCTTTTT
>JAHFOH010000060.1 GCA_023266955.1 Nitrososphaerota archaeon | reverse complement strand
CTGCTAGTTCTAACACCTTCAGACATTACTTAGCTGCATGAAAGGCTTTCAGTACAACAGAAGAAGACCATAACATATTCCTCATGCTTTCAGATGTCTCACTGTACCCGACGTCCCCCTTGCGTGAAGAGCTGTCTATACGGTTATGGAAGCGGCAGCAAGGATACGATCATCAAAACGATTAACAAGTTCAATATGGGGGTGCCAGCAACGGCGCGTAAGGGGTACTGCGACACGCCCATCGTTAAGAGGATTGACTTCTGAAAAAAATTTTTTTTGAAGAAAAGAAATTATTTCGGGATGCTGCTTCCTCTCCATTTAGCCCTTCTCGTTCAGAAGAAAGTGCATCATTTATCGTTTCGAAATTCACTTCCATGGCGCATGACGCTGGATGAAGAATACGGATCGCGGTTGTCTTGGGTTTCGTTTGGTTCAAGTTTCAATGCAGTCGGGTCGGTCTCCAATCTGATTGGTGTACTTGACGAAGGAGTCTTAACCCGCTCGCCTTCTCGGTACGATGTCTTTCAAGAATACAATTTCCACATCAAAAGGCTTTCTAGAAATTTCCTTCAACAACTCTTCTTCTGAAAAAGCGAAAAGGGCGTTTGATCCTGTTGCCTTTGCTAGAGCTAGACAGTAGCAGTCGGCTAATGCTAGGGCCCTAGTACACTTGATCTCAGCCGCAATACTGTACAACTTCTCTGCTTCAACAATGGTGACATAGTTGGAGTTTACTAGTGCACCTGTTTTTGATCTGGCCAACTCAGGCCCCAACTTTCGGCATAGTATATACTCAGCCTCGCTTATGTTCACGTGTGAAGTGTAGGCTACGATGGAATTCGAAGTCAACGCTTCAACTATTGGTTCTCCCATGGAGGTTCCTAAGAGCATCTCTAAGAGGACCCCCCCATCAAGAGAAAAGGTTCCACTAGGAATACCTGCGTTCAAGGGCTAATTCCCGCCTTCTGTCCTCAGATCGTCCTTTCCGAATCTCCTTTCTAACCTCCGCACGGGTCACGGTGACTGGTGCGCATGCCTGTCTCAAAGACGCCTCGTTCCTCATTGCCTTCGAGAGGATGTATCGAATTACCCGGTCGTAGTCGACCTTCTCTCCTATCTTGGCCTGAAGCTCTGCAGCCACCTTCAGAAGCTCTCTCCGTAGCTCGTCCGAGATGCTGACAGTCGTGGATGCCATGGCTTTCATAATAATTATAGGATTTATGGCAATTATAAGGCTTGTGCCTTATCCCGTGCATTCGTTTCAGGGTTTGAGGATGGAGCCCCAGCCATGGGCTCTCGTTACTGAATCAGTTCTAATGCCCGTCTGGCCTCTGTAACGCAGACCGTAGAGGACATCTATTGGCAGCACCAGGCGCTACCGTCTGAATGACCGAGGGCCGCCCTTCTTCTGGCTATGCTTCCTATGTTCGTGATTTCCCTGGGTGCCGAAAGATAGCTCGAGGGCTTTAGAGCCAACTTGTCTTGGTGCCGAGAATTTTGAAGTGGGAGTCATCGCTCAGGATGTAGCTTGCGGCGACTACCTTGGCTGTAGCGGCTATCAATGCGTCGGCGATGGGGACGACGGGATGGGCCATGAGAAGCCTTCCTGCGATGACAGCGATCTCCCTCTCGATCGATGCTATGGAAGCTCCTCTTGCTTCAAGCTCGGAAATATGGGCTAAAGCGGCTTCCAGGCCTACCCTCCTACCAGCGATTTTGATGTACTCTGCAATTACTATGGCTGGAATGATTATCTTTCGCTTGAGTTCTGCGTCTACGAGAGAACGTATTTTGCTTCGGACATCCTCTGTTGGAGGGAACTTGAAGGTCAGGAGAAGACGGGTGTCGCAAATGGACGTCAACGCCAGCGTCTACGCAGCCTATCTAGCTCCTCTATCAGTTTGCGATGTTCAGCCTCGCCGACAACCTCGCCCGGTTCGGCAGGTGGCAGCGGACGTAGCAGTATGCCTTCGGGGTGTTCCTGGACCTTAAGGATGGTTCCCTCTGTAATTCCAAGTTTGTTCCTGAGCTCCGCGGGTATGGTGACCTGACCTTTGCGTTTGACTTTGGCCTGAGACAACTTCTCTGTAGTCGGACTTTGCTCGAGGAGTACTTAAGCATTTTAGTGTCAGGACTGAGCCGTGGGTCACCGTCAATGCCGTCATTTGCGTATAGACCACGGTTCATCATCTAATGTATTCTGGTGACTAGGCCGTCGAAGTCGGAGTCAAAACTCATTATTCTGTTTATGCCGTGTTCTTCAATTAGTGACAGGGAGGAACAGTCGGTGAAGGGGAGGAATTTTCCCCTGAGCTTCTGGAACTTTTCCCAAGCCAGGTTGAATCCTTCTCGACTGACGTAGATCTTTTCAATTCTTGGTGATTCAACTATGAGGCGACCCGTGTTAATGGCGATCTGATGGGTATATGTTCGAGTCAGGGCCGTGGTTATGGTTTCATCCGCTATATAGTCTGATGTGTAGAGTTTTCCGTACTCTCCTTGAAGAGCCTTTTCCAGTAGTTGTCTTGATCTGATGTGGTTTTTGTCCCGCTTGTTTCTTACCGCGACGAAGATGCTTGTGTCTATGAGCGCTGCCAATTATGGAGCCCCGTAAAGGTATTCATCAATCTTCTCAGATGCGTCTTCGACACCCCAGTCGTCGGGCTGGTTGAGCATCTTCCAAGCTGGGTCCTTTTCTAGAGGCGGAAGCCACTTGAGTCTTTTGATGAATTCGTCTCTGTTCTGCAGTGAGTAGTCGACCATTAGCCCCAGTGCCTCCTGTAATTTGACTCAATTAGATATCGTCCAAGCTCGTTTGAGAAAAGTTCCCTAAGTGCAACCGAAAGGGCGAAGTGGCTCTTTTCCCTGAAACCCTTATCGTAGATTAATGCTCTACCACTATGGAACATTGAATAATAGCCTTGGATAGTTGCCCATTTGAATTTCTTCTGTTTAAGCGAATCGTTGGCATCATCCAGATCCGTTTCTGCTGCTTTGATTTCTTTCTCAACCATTTTTCTATCAGTTCGAGCTCTAACTAATTTCCTTTCTCTCAATAGACGCGCAAACACGGAACTTATTCTGCTTCCCATAACGTGATTCCTCTCTCTACGTTCTCATACAGTGGTTTGTCTTCCCTCTTGAGGTTGACAAATTCATTTGCGCCGACTATTATCGGTGAAATCTTTCTCTCGTTCTTTCTATTGTACTCGCGTATCATTCTTCTTATGTAGTCTTTTTCTGTGGTAAGAACAAACAGGTCGATATCACTTTCTTTAATATCCGTGCCTTGAGCACAGCTGCCAAATATTACAATCCTTCTAACTCGTTCTCTTACCCCGTTGATCAATGTATTAAGACCGTCAATGTTAAGCAGGATTTTGAATTGCCTGACTGCAGGATTCTTCAGGTCCAGCCTGTAGAAATACATCTTCCCTCTCTTTTCCTGCGTAACAAATCCTGTTTGAACAAGCCTCTTTACAAATTGATTTGTGGCTCCTATACTGACCCCGCAAATACGTGACAGTTCCCGCTGATAGTATTGGCTCATCGGATCTGTGGCAAACTGCATCATTATCCTCAAGTAGGGCGTTGTGATAAGATTCATCAGGGTGAACATATGTTCACATGTGTGAATTTTACAGCTTAAATAGTTTGGTGGCGGGTCCGGCGGCATTCGAACCTCGAATACATTTTGGACATTGGTGTAGCCATTGCCATGGAGGGGCAATAAGTATCTCGTTCAGACTTCTTGCCTTGGGGCGATCCGGATTCAGTATCCGCATTGGAAAATTCGATAGGAATGCCAATGTCTAGTTACCTTGTTCAGTCAAGTCTTCCCAAGCTATAATCTTCTTGGGTTTCGGAATAGAGCCTGATCTGGCTATTTTGTGAAGTTGCTCGTCTTCGGTTAGAAGCGGGTAATTGTAGTGAGTGGCTGTGGCGAAGATCAGCCTGTCGAAATAGTCTCTGATTTCTGTTTTCATGAGGAGTTCGTCAGCTATAACCTCGATCCCGTCGTTCGTTATGGTGGTTGACCTTAGCCTGTGTTCCTCTTGAAGCGCATTTAACCCCAGGCGATACGCCCGAAGAAGTGGTGCGGTAGAAGATTGGTTATTTCTGATAAGCTTCAGTATTACCCATTTTGCTTCCACCAGTGATATCGGATTGTACATCACGGAATAACTTTTGAGCAACCTCAGGAAGGTCTTTTCAAAATCTCTAAGTTCGATGTTTAGACCGAAAATCGGAAGAATGTAGGTTGTGTCGAGCAGCAGTTCATCCATAGACTCCTTTTTCCTTCTGCATCTCTTCGCTCAGCTTTTCAGCTTTCTTCACAGTTATGCTGAGTATCGGATTCTGCAGTAAATCCTCTATGGAAGGAACCGGTTCAATGATGAGCTTGTTGTCGACAACTGCCGCTTTCACTTTGCCGCCTTTCCTTATCTTTGCTCTGCTCCTTAGCTCCTTGCTCGTGAATATCTCTCCTTTCTTTCCAACCTTGAGTATCGCCTCGGACATTGAGCTCTCGTCCGACCGAACCCGTTGGTCTGATATAACAGGCTTTCGGAGAGCCTGTTGGCTGCGGAGGAGCAAGGGAGAGTGGGCTGAAGGAGTTTGTCGAAGGTGATGTACTCTGTGTCCTAAAAGTGGCTGGACGTTGTTACTGCGTCGGAAAACAGGAGACTCTTTAGGCAGGAACACCTGCATCGGCTTCTTAATCGTGGATCCGAAAAGTGGATTTCGCCCTGATGCGTGATTACGAAAGGTGTACTCAGATCATGCTATGTGTTTGGGTCAAGCGCTGGGGGTGAGATTAGTACCTGCGGGTCAAAATCCTACGCCATCTGGTTCGAAATCAAAGGCGCGAATTTGCAAGAATTCTAAGGCGGGGAAGGGACCTAGACCTGCAGGCTTTCGAGCCGCTCGGTTTGCTAGCCGAGAGGTCGGCTCGTCACATGCAACGTTCGCGCTACAAGATGTAATCAATCCCTTAAAACCAGAACCGCGTAGGATAGATGCATTGGCGAGGAAGACCATCCGTCATCTGGATTTCAGAACTCTGGTCATGATCAACAAAGAGGTAGTTTCGCTGACCAAGGAACGGCACGAACATTCAGACGAGGACGACGAGAGACTAGAGTCGCTGGTTAGCGAAGTGCGGATGACGGCGAACGACCAGCAGTTCGAGGAGGCAGTAGTTCGAAAGGCGTCTCTGCTCATGATCAAGATAGCCATGGGGCAATACTTCCATGAAGGTAACAAGAGAACAGCCCTGGTGGCTGGCTCTGCATTCCTGAAGATGAATGGCTACACCATTGACATGAGGGACAAAGAGATGGTCCGAGTGGTAGATAAGGCAGGGATTGCTGGAGCAAGTTTAAATGAGGTGTATGAGGTAACCAAGAAACTGATCAGGAATGTCACGGAGTGAACGGAAGATGTGGGCATCCACGGTAAAGGAAATCGTGGAGTCGAACAGAGAGTTTCTGATCTACATTGGTTCCGAGAATCGAGACCAACTCTAACATTCTTGACCTTGCTCGAGTTTTCAGACGGAACCCGCGTTGCCCACTTCCAGACAGCCAGGTGGACTCCTTTCCTGAGTCTTCTCCCAAGAGTGGGCCGGAAGGGACAACGTAAAAACCATTCGTATCTCTACCTCAGTAAACGACTAGCTAGGGACAAGATTCAAATCTTGTATCTCAAAGTGCCTTGGCCGACCTTATCCATCTGGCGTAGGCACCCGTCTTTGAGGAAGGTGGGCCCGGTGGGATTCGACGGGTATACTGGTTGAATTCAAAATCTGGGCATGAAGGGGTCTAGACCCATAATGTGTTCGAATCTCTAGCGCAGATTCAGCGGGGTCCGGTGGGGTCCACGCCCGGATGGGTTCTAAAGGGGGCTTCCATGAGTGAGAATCGTATGACCTGATTCTCTCATCCGAATTCAATCAGGTGGGTAGGGACAATCTTGAGACGGGCGATACGTGAATCTGTTGTGTACAGATTGCCTCCTACGCGTTTGGCTAGTGCGACGATATACGCATCGGCGAGCGACAGTTGACCTCTGTGCGCGCACTTCAGCTCTCCAGCTGTGCGCGTGAGAGCTTCGTCAGGTGAGGTTATCACGAGAGCACTATGGCGCAACGAAGTGTAACGTATCAGCGCGGATTCGCGTCCGAGTTTCTCACAGGTCTTGTAATATAGCTCGAGGAGGTTGGGCTCGCATGTGTATCCCTCTGCAATCCTCTTGTTCACATCTCGGAAGGCTTCAGTGACACTTTTGTCATCAGCGAAGTGGAGATAGAGCGGACCGGTGTCAAAGACGTAGCTACTCTTCAATGGCATCCCGGCTGCGCTCTTCTTGAATTTCGTGGATCATTTCGCGCACAAGAGTCGTCTTAGCACGGTCGACTCCTTTCAGCGCTTCAAGTGGTACCACCGGTACTATCAGGATGCCTTCATCGGTTTCTACGAATTCAACCTGAGAACCTTTGGCGAGCCCGAGCTTTCGCCTGACCCCCACGGGGATGGTTATGGTTCCTTTCTCAGTCACCGTATGTCCCATGCTTCTCGATTTGCAATTGGAAAGTATGGTATTTAAAGTGATTGTAATACCTAATCACAAAAAATACTACATCGAACATCTAGGTATTGATGAGCAACCTGCTGCGTTGAAAGACCCTGGTGTTTGAGAGAGGAGCCGTAGTTAATGCGTTAGCGGTCACGGTGGGATTTGAACCCACGACCTACAAATTCAGCTTCACTGTCCGGTTCTCTTCGAGGAGAACAATTTCGACATCGAAGGGGTTTCTTGACTCAGCGGAGAGGCCTAGAATCAGCATTGGCGTTTCTTGACTCAGCATGATTGGACATCTTACGTTAATAAGAATCTCGGAGATTCCGTCAATTCCCTTACAACAGTTGTGATCGCCTTACATTCATAGTAGAATTATGGGACCTGAGGGATAGAGTGTTGGAAACAATTCTGAGATTTCTTCTGAAAAAAAATTTGAAGGAAAGAAATTTTTTCGGGATTCTGCTTCCTCTCCATTTAGCCCTTCTCGTTCAGAAGAAAATGCATCATTTATCGTATCGTAATTCACTTCCATGGGGCATGAGGCAGGATGAAGAATACGGATCGCGGTTGTCTTGGGTTTAGTTTAGTTTACGTGTCGGTGGATGATAATGGCTCTCATGGCTTTAGATTCAGCGAGCCCGGATGAGGGTTTGAATGGGCAAAAGGGGCGTCTCTCCCATTATAGGCACCTTCGTTCTGATTGCCCTAATGATTGCGGGGTTAGTCGTAGTGTACAAACTCTTCTACAGCAGCAGTGCAGCTGTGTCATCGAAGCCTCATGCTGTAATCGTGGACGCTACCCTCTCATCTTCGACTGGAGTCCTGAGTGTGAACGTGAAGAATGACGGCATCGTAGCGATTACCGAGATAATATCCTGTACCATAGCGGATCTTACGCTTGCAACAGCCACTTCAACGTCCGTGGCTGCGGCTAGTCC